>CAYRXO010000055.1:0-19295 GCA_964428215.1 uncultured Candidatus Accumulibacter sp.
CAACAGTCCTTACCCTCACCACCTCCTACCATGAAATTTGAAATGAGAACTGCTGGGAATCTGCAGGGAGCTTGCCAGCTCGGCACCGATTTTTTCAGACCAGTCCTCCTGAAAAATCAGCGTATTGTGCGTCAATTCTCCTCGTTTCTTTGAAAAGCCGCAGCAAGCCATCGTGCCCAAACCAGAACTTCGGTTTCGTACCACGTTGCTCGTCACCGACGATCTGTTGCGGACAAATGTTCAGAACAGGATAAACGCTATCTTCCAAACGGATCAACTCTCAAAGACAACCTTGAGTTATTCATGCCCCGTTTCAAGCGAAGAACTTCTCTTCCTCAGGCACGCTGTTAGCCTAACGACGATTTGTAGGCAAATCAAATCAACTCTGCAGCGCTGCATTGCGGCGTCGGGCCGGGCGTGCACAAGCCGACGATGCCCAGCGCGTCGCGCCGGATTTGCCAGTCGTGCTTGCCGCTGAGCGGGTTGGCGTAAACTCGGCGCAGATGACGTCGGCGAACGCCGCTGCGTGTGTCGTCGAGCAGTTCTTCGAGACGTTGCGGACGGTAGCTTTTGCCGTCCGGCGTTGCCAGCCGGTACGAAGCCAGCGCGCTGGTGTAGGCGTCGAGAACGAATTCGACTTCACGGCGCATTTCCCGTCGTGTCGCCGCGTGCCAACTCTCGCCCAGCCCGGCGAGCGCATAGCCGGCCACCGCGACGACGAACAGCATCAGCAGATAGGTGTAACCGCTTTGCCGTTTACCAGTCGGCATAGCGCGAGCCATCGAGCGCGTGACCGTCAGCGCCGCTGTGCAGGTCATGGATGCCGGCGTTTTCTTCGGGGCCCAAAACGACCCGCCAGGTATCGGCGCGCTCGGTGATCGGGTCCACCGGCCGGCTGCGCAGATAGCGTTCGCCGACCAGTTCGTCGAGCGAATTCGGCAGACGGCCTTTGTCCATCTGGAATTTGTCCAGCGCATCGCGGACGACGAACAGCGTCTGTTTGAGCGCTGCTTCGCGCGCATGATCGACATGCGTGAAATAGCGCGGCGCCGCAATGGTCAGCAGCAGGGCGATAATCGCCAGCACGACCATCAGTTCGAGCAGCGTGAAGCCGCGGTTGCCGTTCGCCTTACCAGTCACGATAGGGAACACCATTCAGCCCGCTGCCAGTGGCCAGGGAATACACGTCGAAAACGTCTTTGCCGGGCTGCGGATCATCGGCCGGGCTGGCGTAGGAGCGCAGCCCCCACGTCGCCGCCGCCGGCGCGCGTGCATCCGGAAAAAAGGGATCGCGCGGCAGGCGGCGCAGAAAATAAATCTTTTTCGGTGTCGGGCTGCGGATATCCAAGATCCCTTCAGTCAAGACTTCCAGCGAAGGCGGATAGCCGGACAGGTCGGCCTGGCGCGGCAGTGCGCCGGCGTCATACTCTTTGCGGTAACGGTCGATGGCCGTGCGGATATCGCGCAAGGCCTGACGCAACGCGTGTTCCTTGGCGCGTTGCTGCACGTGGCTGGCCAACGGGGCGACGCCGACGGCCAGGATGCCGACGATCGCCACTACCACGGCCATCTCGATGAGCGTGAAACCGGGTGACTGCCGTTTCATTGGGCGGCCGCCGGCGTCGCTGGCACGGGCGTTGGCACGGGCGTTGGCACGGGCGTTGGCACAGGCGTTGGCACGGGCGCCGCTTCCGGCGAACGGATAACGCCGCCGTCACTGCTCTCGCGCAGATCGTTGGCCCCGCCGAACCAGATTTGCTGCGCCGCCGTCGGCCGGACCGGCGCGCGCAGCACGCGCGGCGTGATCAGCAAAATGATTTCAGTCTTCGCCGTGCTGTCGCGGTTCGAGCCGAACAAACGGCCGATGGTGGGCAGATTGCCCAATCCGGGAATCTGATTGACGCTATGCCGTTCCTCATCGGAAATCAGTCCGGCCAGCACCTGTGTCTGGCCGTTATTCAGGCGCAGACTGGTGCTGGTGCTGCGCGTACCGACGATATAGGCCAGCGATTGCTGCGGCCCGAGCACCTCGCGGACCACCGACGACACTTCCAGCCCCATCTTGATGCCGATTTCGTCGGCTTCGTGAATCGTCGGTTCGACATCGAGCTTGAGTCCGACGTCGAGATAGCTGACTGAGGCGGCAACGCCGACGTTGGCCGTCGAGGTGGTGGTGAATACCGGCAGTTTTTCACCGATGTGGATGCGCGCCTTCTCGCGATGCTTGACGCGGATGCGTGGATTGGCCAACAGGTTGTTGTCGCCATTGACGCCGCGCAGGTTGAGCAACAGCAGCGGATTGGCCGCATAGGCCGTCAGCAGACTGCCGCGGCGCAGATCGACGTTGCCTTCGGCGAGCAGGCCGCCGGGAATCGTCGACGTCTGGGCGATGCCGTTCGAGACCACCGTCGTCGTCGTGGCGCCCTGCAGCAGACCGAAGCCGATCTGGTCGGGGAATTTGACGCCCAGTTCCTGCAATTGATTGCGGCTCACTTCGAGGACTTCGACCTCGAGCATCACTTCCGGATCGGCAACGTCGAGACGGGCGACCAGGAACTCGGCCTGCCGGATGATATCCGCGGTGTCGCGCAGGACGACGACGTTCAGACGTTCATCGACGTACAGATCGCGCGCTTTGAGCACCTGTTTGAACAGATTCTGCACCTGCTTGGCGTCGGCGTTGGCCAACGAAAAACTGCGCGTATACACCGGCCGGTAACTGCGCAGCTTGTCGGCCTGCAGCGGGTAGATCAGCAAGGTATTGTCCGCAACGACCTGGCTTTCGAGCTGATTCGCTTTCAGGATCAACTGGAAAACGTCGGCAAAGGGGAGATCTCTGACGGCGAGATTCACCCGCTGGTCAGGGTTGACGGCTTGATCGAGAACGAAGTTCAGGCCGGTGGTTTTGGCCAGCGCGGCGATGACGTTATTCAGCGGCGCGTCGCGCAGCGTCAGGCGCACCGGTTTCTGGAAGGCAGCGCTCAGTTGAGGCGGCGGCGGTAAGGCCGAGGTGACTGCCGGAACGACCGGCGTCGGCACACTCGCTGGCGCGGGCAACCACTCGTTGATCCTTTCCGCCGGACGCGGCGGCAAATCGGGCTGCGCGCGCGATACCGGTTGTTGCGCACAGCCGCTCAAAATCAGGCCGAGGGCCAGCAGGAAAGACAGTTTCACGGGCGGGTTCCTGAGGGTTGCAAGGGAAATTTCCGCTTTTCCATGGTCACCAGGTCGGTGATCAGCACACTGTGCTGGCCGATACTGCCGACATGGAAACGGCGTTGAATGACCGCCCCGGCGCCGGCGCTGGTGTCGGCGCGATCGGTACTGAGCAGCAATTTGCGTTGGCCACGCGCTTCAAAAACGCCAAGAATCAGCGGCCAGGCGACTTCATTGGCTTTGGCTGGCAGCGGCGATACGGCAGCGAGTGCCGACTCGCTGGCTGGCGAAGCGGGTATAACTTCGGACGTCGGCTCCGGCGGCTGTGGTGCCGTTTCATTGATGCGGCTGCGCGGCCGGACGCCGACGATCTGCGCTTCATCCGGCGGCGTCGAATCGTCGGGTAGAGAGACCAGCAGCGTGGCCAGCAGCGTCAAGAGGCTGGCGAAAACCAGCACCTTGCGACGCCAGGGCCAAGCCGTGCGAGCCAGACAGCGGCGGAAATCGAAAGTCCCGCCGCCTGGGCGCGGTGCGGCCGGCACCTCTTGTACCTGCCAGCCTGGTGGCCAAGGTGACGCCGGGCTGGCGAGCGGCAATCCGCGCTGCCAGAGCACGACACGACCTTGCCAGGGAAAAGTCGTCAACCAGCGCCTGGCAGCCGCTTGCGCGACGACGGCATCGCCGGCGACGAAACTGCGCCAGCCGAGCCAGGCGCCAGCGGACCAGGCGCCGACGGTCAGGCGATGGCCGTCGAACACGGCCAGCACCCCTTGCGGCGTGCGCGGCAGTCTGGCCAGCGCATCGCCCCAGGCGCTGTCGATGGCCGTCAGTCGCAGCCGGGAGGCGTGGCGCCAAGCGGTGAGCGCGTCGGCGACCTCCGGCCGCAGCGCGGCGACCAGCCGCCAACGGGCTGATCGTTCACTCAATTCGGGCCAGCGTGACCATGGCCGCTGCCGACGCGGGAGAAAGACGCGCGGCCAGGCGGCGATCTCCGCATCGTGGATCTCGCGCAGACGATGCGTGACGAAGGCGTCGACCTCGTCGGCACGGCGCACGCCGGCTGGCAGTTCGACGAGCAGTGCGCGTGTCCATTCGTCGGCCACGACGATGCGCCAGCGGCTAGCGGCTGCGGCAGGCACGCTACGCAGGGCGGCCGGTAGACCCGCCGGCGTCAGCGGCGCCGGCACGTGTTGACCTCCGTCGACCGACAGGCCGCCAGGGCCGATGGTCAAGGTCCGCGCGTCAGTTGGCCAGCGCACGTTGCGCCTCTGCAAACGAAATATCCCCGTGCCGTAGCAAGGGATCGACCGCGGCCAACCAATCGATGCGGCCGCACTCACTGGCCAGCAACTTCAATTGCCGCAAGGGGGCTTGCGCGATGATCGCCTCGCGCAAGCCGTCGTCGAGGATCAGGTACTGGGCAATCGCCCGTCGTCCGGCAAAACCGCTGCCACGGCAGGCCGGGCAGCCGACACCGCGCTGCAGGGGCAACGTAACGTCGTCGGCCAATCCCAGGCCGGCCCATTGCGCGGCACTGACCGTCTCGGCCGCGCGGCACTGCCGGCAGTTGAGGCGCACCAGACGCTGCGCGACGATGCCGTTCAGGCAGGTGGCCAGCGCATAGCGGTCGACGCCGAGGTGGGTGAAGCGCTGGATCACTTCGAAAACCCCGTTCGCGTGCAGCGAAGAAAGCACCAGGTGACCGGTGAGCGCCGCCTGCACGGCGATATCGGCGGTTTCCGGGTCGCGGATTTCGCCGACCATGATCCGGTCGGGGTCGTGACGCAAGATCGAACGCAGGCCGCGGGCGAAGGTCAGGCCCTTTTTTTCATTGACCGGAATCTGCAAGACGCCTGGCAACTGATACTCGACCGGGTCTTCGATGGCCACCGTCTTTTCGCTCGCCCGCGCGGTTTCCATCAGCAGGGCATACAGCGTGGTGGTCTTGCCGCTGCCGGTCGGCCCGGTGATCAGTAACATGCCGTGCGGTCGTCCGGCGAGTCCGCGCAGGGTCTGCGCCAGTACTTCGTCGTAGCCGAGAACGGCCAGCGACAGACTGCCGGTGGCCGTCGCCAGCCGACGCTTGTCGAGCAGGCGCAAGACGACGTCTTCGCCATGCAGGCTGGGCATCACCGAAACCCGGAAGTCGACCGGCAATTCGCCTTGCCGGCCGAGCAGAACCTTGAAGCGGCCATCCTGCGGGATGCGCGTCTCGGCGATATCCAGATCGGCGAGCACCTTGATGCGCGACACGACCTGCTCGGCCTGCGCGCGGCCGTCGCGGGTGCGTAACTCGCCGACCGGCAGCAACAGACCGTCGATGCGGAACTTGATCGTCAGCCCTTCACGCGTGGCTTCGAAATGGATGTCGCTGGCGCCGTCGGCAACCGCATCGTGCAAGGTCGAATTGACCAGGCGCACTACCGGATTTTCTTCGCTGGCCAGTGAAGCCAGCGAAATGCCTTCGTCTTGTGGCCCCGCTTCGGCATTCGCCGCCAGCGACACCTCGTCGAGCGCACGATAGTCGGCCGCCTCGCCGGCCAGCGTGCTGCTGACCCAATCCGCCGGTGCGGCCAGCCAGCAGCAGGTTTCTTGCAGATGCGCATCCAGCCAGGCGGTCAGCGCGGCGTCCGGCGCTTCGGTGCGCGCGATGCGTAGTTCGCCGGCGGCGTCGCGCAGCAGAACGAACTGCCAGCGCAACAGCGCCGCCAACGGCAGTTCAGGCAGGCGGACCAGCGTGCAATCGGACAGGGAATCCGGCGACGAGGCGTGCATGTTCAGCCCAGACCATCCGCCAACTGAAAAATCGGCAGGTACAACAGCACGACGATTCCGCCGATCAGCAAGCCCATGACGGCCATCAGCAAGGGACCGATGATGCCGGAGAACATCGCTGCCGCACGCAGCACCTGCCGGTCGTGGAATTCCGCCGCTTGCACCAGCATCTCGCCGAGACTGCCGGAACGCTCACCGGCCTGGATCAGACGCAAGGCCACCGGCGTCACCAGTTGCTGTCGCTCCAGCGCCAGCGACAGACGTTCGCCCTGATTGACCAGTATGCCGACCTGCAGCGCGGCGTGGCGCAAAGCGGGTGACAGCAGGTCCTGGCTCAAGGTCAGCGCCTGCGGCAGCGGAATACCGGCTGTCAGCAGCAAGCCGAGACTGTGGAAATAATGCGCCAGCTGCACCTCGCGCAAAGTGCTGCCCAGACGCGGCAACCGCAGGAGCTGGTCGGCCGCACGCTGGCGTACTGCCGGCTGGCGCAGGATCAGGATACTGCCCAGCATGGCGACCGCCAGCAAGATCAACACGGCAACGGCTTTGCCGCTGACGAATTCGCCCCAGGCGAGCAGCAGTCGCGCCGACCAGGGCAAGGGCCCGTGCAGATCGCGATAGACCAGCGAAAAGCGCGGCACGACGTACAGCATCAGGAACAGGACGGCGGCCGAACCGGCGCCGAGCAACAGCAGCGGATAGGTCGCCGCCGCCCACAACTGGCTGCGGAACTGGTCGATCTGCCGCCGGAAGCGGCTGAAGCGCGCCAGGGCGTCGCTCAAGGCACCGGTTTTTTCCGCTGCCTTGAGCATCGAGACCAGTATGCCGGAGAAGATAGCCGGATGACTGGCCAGCGCGCTCGACAAGGACTGTCCCGTTTCGATCTCGCTCAGTACTTGCGCCAGCACGCGACGGAAGAGCAGCGTCCGTTCGCTGTCGCGCAGGGCAAGCAGGCTCTCCGGGACCGAAATGCCGGCCTTGAGCAAGGTGTGCAACTGGTCGCAAAAAACCAGTGGCCATTCGCCCGTATCGACGCGTGGCGCGAGCGACCAGCGCGTCCAGTCCGGGCGCAGCGACAAGACCGTGTTGCCGGCATTCGACAGCCGCTGACGGATCTCGTCGGCATTCCCCTGATGAATCTCGTGGCGGACGACCCCATCGGCAGCAACGGTCTTGACCTTGAAATACATCGAATCGGCAGCGGCAGGAAGCGGTTACTGGCTGGCGATGTCGGCATCGTCGCCCTGCCCACCCGGCTTGCCGTCGCGTCCATAGCTGATGATGACGTACTCGCTGTCCTTCCCGGGCGAGAAATAGGCGTAGTTATTGCCCCAGGGGTCTTTGGGCAGCGCTTTCTGCAGGTACGGGCCCTGCCAGCGCGTCGATTTGTCCGGCGCTTTGATCAGCACGCCCAGTCCTTGCTCGGTGGTCGGATAGCGGCCGACATCGAGACGGTATTGATCGAGCGCCTTGCCGAAAGCGTCGATCTGCGCTTTGGCGACCTTGATTTCCGAGCGGCCGATCTGGGAGAAGAAGCGCGGCGCGACATAGCTGGTCAGCAGCCCGACGATCACCAGCACGACCAGCATTTCGAGCAGCGTAAAACCGCGGGGCGGCAGGGCAAACCCCTGCCGCCCCGCGCGGGCGGCCAGCGCCGGTGAGCGCTGGTCAGCGATACTCAGGCAAAGCTGTCGGTCATCAGATTCGAGAACCACTGGCGCATTTCCTGCAGATTGTCAGAACTGGGAGACAAGGCTTCGCCCGGGCTGTTGGCAGTTACTTTCATCGCCTGGGACAGCGGGTCGTAGGCATAAATGGCGGTCAACCACGACGCCTTGGTCGCCGACACGGGAGAATAGCACGCCGTATTGGTCACGACCTGTTGATCCGGTGCCAGACCGAGGAAAGCGCGCACGATGGCATCGGCGCAAATCTTCGCTTCCTGGTTGCCGATGTGGCCGGATTTCGGCTGACCGGACGACGTCGAGTCGCCAATGATATGGATGTTGCTGGCGCCGGCGACGGTCGACTGATAGGTCAGTACATCGACACCTGCCCAACGGCCGCCGACATTGACCAAGCCATTGTTGCTCAACACTCTGCCGGCGCGATGATTCGGAATGATGTTCAGCACGCTGGCCTTGATCGTCGTCCCGGCCGAGGTGACGACGCTGCGGTTGACGGCATCGACCGAAACGACAGCGGTGCTGGGACGATAAATGATTCCCAGGCTGGCGAAAGCATTGGTGAAGGTATGCGCCTCGGCGACGATGGCCGGATTCTCGTCGAGAACGATCACTTTCGAACCCGGCTTGTAAACGCGGAAATAATCGGCCACGACGCAGGCACGCTCGTACGGTCCGGGCGGGCAACGGTAGGGCGCTTTGGGAACGCTGATCAGGAAGGTACCGCCGGCAGCCATCGATTGAATCTGCGTGCGCAACGTGCTGATCTGCGTGCCCGGCATCCAGGCATGCGGCACCAGCGCCTGTGCCGCAGCGCTCTCCAGACCGGGAACGACGTCCATTTCGATCCCTGGCGCAACGACGAGGCGGTCATAAGACAGTGTGCTGCCACCGGCCAGCGTCACTTTCCTGTTGACCGGGTCGATGCCACTGACCGTTCCCTGGATGCGTTGCACGCCGTAATAGGTCGTCAGACGGTTCCAGTTGAAATAAAGGCTCGATTGCGACACCTGGTTGTTGAGCACCAGATTGCTCATGATGTTCGCCACATAGGCGCTGGACGGTTCGACCAGGGTCACCTGCACTTTCGAGCCGCCCCAGATGCGCAGATATTTGGCGACGGTGGTCCCGGCCATGCCGCCGCCGATCACCACCACGCGCCCCGCAGTGGCGTAAGTGGTTGGCACCGGGGTAATCGGAGCATTGCTCGGAATCCAGATCGGATTGGTGCCGAGCAGGCTGCTCGGCAGATCATCGGCGAAGGCGCGGGAAAAAGGCAACAGCGACAGGCCACCGGCACCCATGGCCGCCAGAACGTTTCGGCGTGTAAATTTCATGATCTTTCCCCTTGCGACTTATCTGACGGTGGCCAAGTAGGCGGCGATGGCGGCAATCTGCGCGTCGGTGTAGGCCCCGGCGTGTACGGTCATGATTCCCTTGTCACTTTCAAGCTTCATTTCCGCCAGCTCCTTTTTCAGTTCGCTGGCCGACATGCCCGCCAGCCTTTCCATTCCCGAAACGGCTTTGCCGTTCGTGCCGTGACATTGGAAGCAGTTCGAAGCCAGCAAGCGTCCGTTCGGCGGCGTGCCGGCCACCTGCGCCAGACTCAGGCTGGAAAAAGCTGAAAGCAGTATTGCGCTCAACATCCTGATGGCCATGAGAATCTCCTTTTTATGATCGCTCCCGGGCGGGCGAGTGGCGAAGACTAGGATATGAAAATGAACCGAACCTGAACGAAAGCAGGGCAGCGACCCATTTCAAGCACTGATTGCCATCTGGCATCGGATGGCAACACGCGCCATCGCCCAACTCGATACATTGCTCACCGGATCGTTACATCCGTTGCAGATGCCGGCTCATCTGGGTAGCGGGGGCGGCAAGGCGCGAATCGGCTCTGCAACGCCGGATGACCGCCCGTTTTACACAGAAAGTTGGTCGCACGCAGCATGTACGAAAGGCGATCCGGATCCGGCCAGAACCCGATCTCATTCGCCTCTACGAGGCCATCGGCCTCGACCACTTGCCAGGAGGTGTCCAGAAATTCGTCACCTGAATCGTCACCATCGACGCGCGTGTCGTGCCACTCGGGGAAAATTCGCGTTGCAACCGATTGCTATTGAAGTTATTTTTTGCTTGGCAAACTTGGGTCAGGACTTCAGCGTCCGTTGCCGGTATACCCCGGGCGCGACGCCGGTCCAGGTCTTGAAGGCGCGGTAGAAGACGGCGGCATCCGAAAAGCCGACCAGTCCGGCGATTTCCTCGATGGAAAGACGGGAATGATCGAGACAATCAATAGCGACATCGCGGCGCAAGCCATCCTTGATCGCCTGGAAATTGCTTCCTTCGTCGATCAGCCGGCGGTGCAGCGTGCGCTGTGAAAGACCAACCATGCGGGCGGCGGTAGCAATGTCAACCGGTGCCGGCAGGGCGTCTTTCAGGATGGCGCGGATTTTTTCGCTGAGCAGATCGGTGGCGCGGTATTGCCAGAGCAGATTGCCTGGCGCGCCGCGGAAAAACTGGTTCAGTGAATCGTTGTCCTGATTGACGGCGCGGTCGAGATAGTGTGCCGGAATGCCCATCGCCGAGATCGGCGCCGAAAAAACGATGTCGCCGGGAAACAGGTGCGCGTATTCGTCACCATGAATCGGCGACGGTCCGGAAAAGCGGACCTCGGTCAGTTTGATGCGTTCGCCGATCAGCCAGGAAGCCAGAATATGCAGGCTCTTGAAATAGACCATCGGCAGGAAAGTCGGGTATGCCCCGCCGCTGCGGCTTCCCCCGGTCAGGGTGATCCAGGCGACCTCGTTGCCCTTGTTGAACGAAATCTGCACCTCGTCGGTGAGCAGGCGGTGCGCTTTGACCCAGCGGGACAGCACGACGTACAGCGAAATGGCGCCGATCAGCGATGCTCGCGCCAGAAAGACGAAAGCGCCGCGGCGCATCGGCCGGTTGAGATGGCCCATCATCTCGTCGTCGAGATCGTCCATCAGCGCGAGGACCAGACTCTGGTATTGCGACCCCGAGATGCGCGCCAGCGGGCGCTTGATCAGTTCCTCATGAATATTCGCCCGTTCGAGAAACGCTTGCGGATCTTGCTGCCGCATGGCGAGTCCGCCCAGGGTCTCGCGCACGAAACCGGTGTGGACCGAGATCGGTGGTGCACTGCTCATGGTGAAGCCCTGAAAAAATTTGGCAAATTTTGCAATTTCAAGACCGTCTGCGCAATGGTGGCGCAAGAAGTCTTTGTCTAGTATTCGGCACGTGGGATGTCGTGGAGAGCAGTACTTTTTTGATAACGGCAGCACTGAACGGCCCGTTGACCCGGGTCGGATGACAGGAGTCAATGATGATCGACAAGAAGTGGATTGGCTACACCGGACCAGAAGTAAGCTTTGATATTGAACGCGGAAGATTGAAATTCTTTGCGCAGGCCATCGGCGAGAAGAACCCCATCTACGTGGATCTGGAGGCAGCGAAGGCCGCGGGATATCGCGATCTGCCGGTGCCGCCGACCTTCCTGCTGGCGGCCGATTTCGATTCCAACGAGTTGTTCGGTACTTTGGCAAAAATGGGCGTGCCGATCGGCAAAATTCTGCATGGTGAACAAGGTTATACCTATCACCTGCCGGTGTGCGCCGGCGAGACCGTCGTCGTCCAGTCAACGATCACGGAAATCTACGACAAGAAAGGTGGCGCGCTGGAATTCATCGTGCGCAATTCGACGGTGACCAATGCCGCTGGAAAACTGGCCGCGGAATTCCGCAGCGTGATCGTCGTGCGCAACTGAGGAGAAAGAAAAATGAGTGTAAACATCCATGTCGGCGACACCCTTCCCGAGTTGACGCTGCCCCCGGTAACGCGGGCGACGCTGGCCCTCTATGCCGGCGCTTCCGGAGACCACAACCCGATCCATATCGATATCGATTTTGCCCGCAAGGCCGGCATGCCCGATGTTTTTGCGCACGGCATGTTGAGCATGGCTTGGCTGGGTCGTTTTCTGACCGGCTGGCAGCCGCAGACGCAGTTGCGTACCTGGTCGGTGCGTTTTCTCGGCATCACGCATCTTGGTGACAAGATGACCTGCAGCGGTCGGGTCGTCGAGGTGTTCGAGGAAGGCGGCGAGCAGCGCGCCAAGCTGGAAATCCAGACCAGCAACCAGAACGGCGAAGTGAAGATCGCTGGCGAAGCGATTGTCGGCCTGTCCTGAAAATTCGCTTCATTATCTGTCTATAAGGGAGAAACGTCGGTGTTGGCCAACATGATGCAGCAGCCGTTGTTACTGTCCAGCGTGTTGCAGCACGCGGAGACGTATCACGGCGACGAGGAAATCGTCAGCCGCTTGCCAAGCGGCCGGCTGCATCGCTACACCTATCGCGATCTCGGGCAGCGCGCCCGGCAAGCCGCCGGCGCGCTGCAGATGCTTGGTGTCGGCGACGGCGTCCGGGTGGCGACGCTGGCCTGGAATACGTATCGCCATCTCGAACTGTATTTTGCGATTCCCTGTCTTGGTGCGGTCTGCCATACCATCAATCCGCGCCTGTTCATCGAGCAGATCGTTTATATCGTCAATCACGCCGAGGATGCGATCCTGTTCTTCGACGTTTCGTTCGCCGCGCTGATCGCTGACATCCGTCCGCGTTGTCCGACGGTCGCACACTGGGTGGCACTGGTCGATGGCGACGAGGTGCCGGCGGAAACGCCTTTTGCTTTTTCTTACGAGGCTTTGTTGACCGCTCAGGCCGGCGTATCGGAATGGCCCGTTTTCGACGAACAGACCGCTGCGCTGCTCTGTTACACCTCGGGGACCACCGGCCATCCCAAAGGGGCGCTGTTTTCGCATCGCTCGACGCTGTTGCACAGTCTATCGACCGCCTTGCCGGACGCTCTGGCGATTTCTGCCAGTGAAGTGGTTTGCCCGATCGTGCCGATGTTCCATGCCAATGGCTGGGGCCTGCCTTATACCTGTCCGATGGTCGGCGCCAAACTGGTGCTGGCCGGCATGCACACCGACGGTGAGAGCCTGTACCGGCTGTTCGAAAGCGAGCGGGTGACCTTTGCCGGCGCCGTGCCGACCGTCTGGCAGGGGCTGATCGACCATCTGCAAGCCGAGCAGCTCAGTTTGAGCAGTCTGCGCCGCTTTCTGGTCGGCGGCTCGGCGTGTCCGTTTTCGATCATCCGCACGATGTGGTTCGACTACGGGGTCGCAGCCTTGCCCGGCTGGGGAATGACCGAGCTGAGTCCGATCGGCACCTTGACCGCCGCCAAACGAAAACACGCGTCATTGAGCGACGAGGCTCGCCTGGGATTCATGACCAACCACGGTCGACCGCTGTTCGGCGTCGAACTGCGTCTGGTCGGTTTGAATGGCGAGCCGGTGCCTTGCGATGGTCATTCGGTCGGCGAACTCGAGGTGCGCGGCTTGTGGACCATCGAACGCTATTTCAAAAGTGAAGAAAGCGCTTTGCGCGACGGCTGGTTTGCGACCGGGGACATCGCGTCGATCGACGGCGATGGCTACCTGACGATCAGCGATCGCAGCAAGGACATGATCAAGAGCGGTGGCGAATGGATCGGTTCGATCGAACTGGAAAACATCGCCACCCTGCATCCGGCAGTTGCGCGAGCAGCGGTGATCGCTGTCGCCAGCGAAAAATGGGGGGAACGACCGTTGCTGATCGTCGTGCCGCGGGCGGATCAGTCGGTGAGCCGGGAGGAATTGCTGGCCTGGTTCGCAGGCAAGGTTGCCAAATGGTGGGTCCCGGATGATGTGTTGTTCGTTGCCGAACTGCCGATGACGGCGACCGGCAAGCTGTCGAAACTGACGCTGCGCCAGACATATCGGAATCATCAATTGCCCGTCAAGGGCGAATAACTCCGCCAGAGTTCGGCGCGTGCCTTGCGGCATGTTCCGACGGGTCGGACTCCAAGTGGTAGGTAGTAATTCAAGGAAAGGAAAATGCCATGGGTAGGGTTGCTAAAACGGATAAGTCGATGGCGGCGAGCACCGACGATATCGGCTGGGTTCCACCGGTCCTCGGTTTTGAAAGCCGTGGTTTCAAGGAAACGCTGAAGGCGGTGGCGACCTCGCCGCTGCGCGATCCGATGAGCGTTTTCAAGCATCAGATGGCCCTGGCCAGCGAGATGTTCAAAGTCTTTACCGGCAAATCGACGCTGGCTCCCGAGAAGGCCGATCGTCGTTTCGCCGATCCGACCTGGCAAGCCAACCCGATGTACAAACGGGTGATGCAGGCCTATCTGGCCAATACCGCTTACTGGCAATCGGTCGTCGACGATCTCAAGGTCGATGAAACCGACCGCGAACGGGCGCGTTTCTTTATTTCCTTGTTTACAGATGCCTTCTCGCCGACAAACTCGATGATGCATCCGGCGGCGATGAAGAAAATGCTCGAAACCGGCGGCGAGAGCGTCAAAGCCGGTGCCAAGAACATGCTGCACGATCTGGTCAACGAGGGCGGCATGCCGAGTATGGTCGACAAATCGGCATTCAAACTGGGTGAAAACCTGGCGACCAGCGAAGGCGTGGTGGTCTTCCGCAATGATCTGATCGAGCTGATCCAGTACAAACCGCTGGCCCCGCAAGTGCATCAGCGGCCGTTCTTCATGATCCCGCCGCCGATCAACAAGTACTACATCATGGATCTGACGCCCGAGAAGAGCATGATCCGCTATCTGCTGCAAAAAGGGCAGCAGGTGTTCATCATCAGTTGGCGCAATCCGAAGCCCGAGCATGCCGAGTGGAGTTTCGACACCTATGCCAGTGCCGCGCGCGAAGCGATTCTGGCAGCGCTGTCGATCACTGGCGCGCAGGATTGCAACCTGTGGGGCGGCTGCGCCGGCGGCATCATCGGTTCGGTGATGCTGGCGCAGATGGCCGCGCGCCAGGAGCGGCTGGTCAATTCCTTCACCCTCAACGTGACCATCCTCTACATGCCGCAGGATTCGGTGATGGGGATGATGGCCACCGAAGGACTGCTCAAAAAAGCGCGCAAGCATACCGCGAAGAAAGGCGTGCTCGATGGCAAGGAAATGTCGCGCATGTTCGCCTGGCTGCGGCCGAACGACCTAGTGTGGAGCTACTGGGTGAACAACTATCTCATGGGCAACAAGCCGCCGGCCTTCGACATACTTTATTGGAACTGCGACAACACGCGGCTGACCTCGCGTTTCCATACCGAGTTGATGGACATCGTGGCCAACAAGTTCCTGGCTCATCCCGGCGAGTTCCAGTCCGGCGGCATTCCGATCGATCTCAAGAAGGTCGACATCGATCTGTTCGCCATGGCCGGTGACACCGATCACATCACGCCCTGGAAGAACTGCTACGAATCGACGATGTTCTTCGGCGGCAAGTGCGAATTCGTCTTGAGCAATAGCGGCCACATCCAGGCGATGATCAATCCGCCGGGCAGCAAAAAGTCGATCTACTTCACCAATCCGGCACGGGTGGCCAATCCCGAGGACTGGCTGGCCGGCGCGACGGCCAACCACGGCAGCTGGTGGGATCGCTGGATCGTCTGGCTGAGCGAGCGCGCCGGCGACATGCGCGACGCACCGGCCACCTTGGGCAATGATCAGTTTAAGCCGATGGGGGCCGCCCCGGGGACCTACGTTCTCGAGCCTTGAACCTTGAAGAATGGCTCGCTGAAGGTCGCTGCACGACATTCAGAGCGCCTCTCATCCGATGCGGGTGAGGGGCGTGTGCCAGAACGATCGGATGCGGGTTTTCATCTGCCATGGTGGATGAGCGCTTGCCCTATCCGTCCGTTGTAACATGCCGGTGACTGGGGTCGCCGGCCGGTGCCTCCCGAGTCTGCCGGGCAGGAGGTACCTGGAAATATCCATCCAGCAGGCTGCCGGTGGCAGAAGAGGTTTGAAATGAAAATCAAGTGGATCGATATCGGAAAACAGCGACTGCGCGTCGCCATCTGGCCAGGAGATCAACCGGGCGGAACGCCGTTGCTGTTGATCAACGGCATTGGCGGCAGCGTCGAAGTGCTGCGGCCTTTCGCCGAAAAGCTGACGCATACGGATGTCATTGCCTTCGATGCGCCCGGCACCGGTGGTTCGACGACACCGGTGCTGCCGATGCGCATGCGCGGTTTTGCCAAGCTGGTTGCCGCCATGCTCAGCGAGCTGGGCTATCAACAGGTCGATGTGCTCGGCGTCTCCTGGGGGGGCGCGCTGGCACAGCAGTTCGCACATTCATTCCCCGGACGTTGCCGGCGGCTGATCCTGGCAGCCACCTCCACCGGCTTGTTCGCCGTACCCGGTGATCCGCGGGCCTTGTGGAAACTGATGTCGTCGGCGCGCTTCGACGATGCCGAATCGGTGGTCAAACACGCCGACAGCATCTATGGCGGCGTTTTCCGCCAGAATCCCGAATACGCCCGGCAGCACATGAGCGACATCGTGCCGCCGCGTACGCTGGGTTATCTCGGACAACTGTTCGCCATCTGGGGGTGGACCAGCGTGCATTGGTTGTTCACCCTGCGGCAGCCGACGCTGATCATGGTTGGCCGCGATGACCCACTGGTGCCGGCCATCAATGGCCGCATCATGAAGGTCCTGATTCCCAATGCCGAGTTGGTCGAACTCGATTGCGGGCATCTGTTTCTGGTGACGCAGGCGGAAATCGCTGTGCCGGTGGTGCGCGATTTTCTTGCCGATCAGCGGCGGCCGGCCGGTATCTTCACCGGTCAGCAGGTGACTGCCGGTGCCCGATGAAGTTTTCGGGATGATTAAACTTGCCCCTGGCGTCCGGCTGCGACTTGCCTGCCGGACGCCAGGTTTATTCTGAGCGGCGAGAGACGCCGTACTTTTGGAGGAGAAGCATGAGTTCTCAAAGTCTTGTTGTCCGCAAAGCCGCCGTCCTGGGGTCGGGCGTCATGGGTGCGCAGATTGCGGCGCATCTGGCCAATGCCGATGTGCCGGTGGTCTTGTTCGATCTCGCCGCCAAGGAAGGCGATCCAAACGCCATCGTCAAGAAGGCGGTCGACGGATTGAAAAAGCTGCAGCCCGCTCCGCTGGTGACGCGGGACCGGGTGACCCATGTCGACATCGGCAACTACGACCAGCACCTCGACAAACTGCGCGCTTGCGATCTGGTCATCGAGGCCATCTCCGAGAAGATCGAATGGAAGGTCGATCTGTATACCAAGATCGCTCCCTATCTCGGTGAACAGGCGATCGTCGCCTCGAATACTTCGGGCATCTCGATCAACCAGTTGGCCGAAAGCTTGCCCGCCGCTCGCCGGTCACGTTTCTGCGGCGTGCATTTCTTCAATCCGCCGCGTTATATGCAACTGGTCGAGCTGATTCCGGCCGTCGTCACCGACGCGGCGATGCTCGACGCGCTGGAAGCCTGGCTGGTGACGCGCATGGGCAAGGGTGTCGTGCGCGGCAAGGATACGCCGAGTTTCGTCGCCAACCGCATCGGCCTGTTCTCGATTCTGGCGGTGATGTACCACACCGGGCAGTTCAAGCTTGGTTTCGACGAAGTCGACGCCTTGACCGGGCCGCGTATCGGCCGTCCGAAAAGCGCCACCTTCCGCACGGCGGATGTCATCGGGCTCGATACGATTGCACACGTCACCGATTCGCAGTTCGAAACCCTGCCCAACGATCCCTGGCGCGAATACTTCAAGTCGCCGGCCTGGTTGAGCGGCCTGATCGGCAAAGGCGCGCTGGGACAGAAGTCGGGCGGCGGCATCTTCCGCAAGGTCGGACGCGACATCAACGTTCTCGACATGGCGTCGATGGACTATCGGCCGTCGACCCTCGGTATGGCGCCGGAAGTCGAACAGATTCTCAAGAACCGCAACGCCGCCGAGCGTTTTGCCGCGCTGCGCGCCAGCAGCCATCCGCAGGCGCAATTCCTGTGGGCGATGTTCCGCGATGTTTTCCATTACAGCGCCTATCATCTGGCCGAGATCGCCAACAACGCGCGCGATGTCGATTTCGCCATGCGTTGGGGTTACGGCTGGGCACAAGGCCCCTTCGAGATCTGGCAATCCGCCGGCTGGAAAACGATCGCCGACGCCATTCAGGCGGACATCGCCGCCGGTAAGGCAATGGCCAATGTGCCGCTGCCGGCCTGGGTCGCCGCGCAGGACGGCGTCCATCAGGCGGCTGGTTCGTATTCCGCTGCCGACAACGCGCTCAAGCCGCGCTCGACGCTGCCGGTCTATGCGCGGCAACTGTTCCCCGATCTGATTCTGGGTGAGAAGAGCGAACGCGGCGAAACGTTGCTCGAAAACGACGGCGTGCGCATCTGGCGCATGCCGGCGGTCGATGCACGTATCGCCATCCTGTCGTTCAAAAGCAAGATGCACTCCTTGGGTAACGACGTCATCGAGGGCATCTATCAGGCGGTGGCGATGGCCGAAGCCGATTTCGACGGTCTGGTCATCGCGCACGACGCGCCGTTCGCCGTCGGCGCCAACCTCGCCGAAGTGATGCAACTGGTCAAGGCGCAACAGTGGGACGAACTGGACCAGGTCGTCGCGCGCTTCCAGGGAGCGACCAAAGCGCTGCGCTTTGCGCAGGTGCCGACGGTGGCGGCGGTCGAAGGCATGGCTTTCGGCGGTGGAGCTGAAGTGGCGATGCACTGCGCGCACCGGGTGATGGCGCTGGAGAGCTATATCGGTCTCGTCGAAGCTGGCGTCGGTTTGATTCCCGCCGGTGGCGGCTGCAAAGAACTTGCCCGGCGCGCCTCCGAAGCGGCGATGCGCCGCGAGCGGCAGGATCCCTGGGAAGAGATCCACAAGTCGTTCGGCTCGATCATCCGCGGCATGGTTTCGAAGAACGCCATCGACGCCAAGAGCATGGGTTTTGCCTGTGACAGCGACACCGTGCTGTTCAACGCGCGTGAATTGCTCTATGTCGCCATCCGTCAGGCGCGCGCGATGTTCGAAGGCGTTTATCGGCCACCGCTGCCGGCACGCGCGATCAAGGTCATCGGCCGTCCCGGCAATGCCACCCTGCATATGGATCTGGTCAATCTGCGCGAAGGCGGTTTCATGAGCGCGCACGACTACGTGGTTTCCGAAGCCTCGGCGCGCGTCCTTTGCGGCGGCGACGTCGAACCCGGCACGCTGGTCGACGAACAGTGGCTGCTCGACCTCGAGCGGCGAGAGTTCGTCGAATTGCTGAAGAACGAGAAAACGCAGCAGCGGATGGTGTATATGCTCGAAAACGGCAAGCCCCTGCGTAACTGAGCGACCGTGTTCAACGTTGATATTTGGAGAATTTGAGTATGAGCAAACAAGTTCAAGACGCTTACATCGTCGCTGCCGCCCGCCTGCCGATCGGCAAGCGCAATGGCTATTTCAAAACCACCCGTCCGGACGACATGCTGGTGCATGCCATCAAGACGATCCTCAAGCAGACGCCGGCACTCGACCCGGCGCTGATCGACGACATCGTCGGCGGCTGCGCCTTGCCGGAAGCCGAACAAGGCTTGAACGTCGCGCGCATGGCGGCGATGATCGCTGGCCTGCCGTCGTCCGTTCCCGGTGTGCAAGTCAACCGCTTCTGCTCGTCAGGGCTGCAAGCGGTGGCAATGGCCGCCGACCGCATCCGCCTCGGCGACGCTGACGTGATGATCGGCTGCGGCACCGAGACGATGAGCATGGTGACCATGCTCGGCAACAAGATCGT
>CAYRXO010000056.1:0-19217 GCA_964428215.1 uncultured Candidatus Accumulibacter sp.
CCGTTGCTGGAAGTCAAGGTCGCCGCCATGCCTTCACCGTCGATCACCGAGATATGCGTCGTCGACCCCAACGCGTTCTCGACCATCGCCCGCGCGGTCGTCAACGCCCATGAGATATCGCCGCGGTCGGCGAGCAGCGCACGGATCGCCCGCGGATCGTCGCGCAATTGATGGTCATAACCGGCTTGCCGGAAATCGGACGTCGCCGCCAGAATCGATGCTATGCGTTGCACGTGCCGATCGGAAAGAAAGTCTTCGTCGCCGACGCCCAGGGTTTCGGCGAGACGCAGTCCGACACCGATCAGCCCGCCGCCGGCCGCGGGCGGCGGGTTGGTCAGCACGTCATAGCGGCCATAAGGAATTTGCAGCGGCTTGCGCAGCACCGGCTCATAGGCGGCGACATCGTCGGCGGTCAGCAAACCACCGTGTGCCGGCCCGAACTGCTCGACCAGCGACGCCCAGTAGCGGGCCAACTGCCAACCGGGATCGCCTTCGCCGAGAGCGCGCAGAAATTCTCCCAGCGCCGGATTGGTCAAACGTTCGCCGCTTCTGAACAGCCGTCCATCGACGAAGAACAGCCGCGACACCGACGGTGACCAGCCGACGATCGGCGCGATGACGGCGGCCATCATCGCTATCTGCGGGCTGACCGTAAAGCCCTCGCTGGCCCACGCCTGTGCCGGCGCTAACACGGTACGCAAGGGCAGACGACCGGCACGCCGATGCAAGTCCAGCAGACCGACCAGTTCGCCTGGCACGGCCGCCGCCGCTCTGCCGATGTGAAAGATCTGCGTCGTCTGACCGAAATCGACCGTCACCGGCAAGAAATCGAGCTTCGGCAGGCTCTGCAAGCCCTTGCCCGGCACCGTTCCGAAAAAATCGAGCAGGTGGTAGCCGGTCTGCGCGCTTCCCCACAGGCAGGCCCCACCGCCGCCGAGCGAGGTCAGCGGCAGTTCGGTGACGGTGGCCGCAAATTTGGCAGCGACAATCGCGTCCACGGCGTTGCCGCCCTGACGCAACAAACGGACGCCGGCTTCGGCCGAATGCGGCTCGGAAGCGGCGATGACTCCACGTGTATTCATCATTCAAGAATAAGCGATCAAGGCACGCCGCGAAAGATGCGATGCCGCGTTGCCGCGTGCTGTCGGCGCTGAACGACGACAAAATCCGGTATCCGGACGGACTGCGGCTACAATCCGGCGCTGACGATGAGCCGGCGTGGCGATCGGAAAACGATTTTGGGGGAGAACGCGAGTCGTGCTGATTTATTTGGCACTGTCGACACTGGCGGTATTGACCGCCGCGCTCTGTCTGCTAGCACTGGCTGTTCTGCCGCTGCCGGCAGCGATACATGGCGTTTTCGCCGTCGGCGTGCTGCCATTGATCGTCGGCGTGATCAGCCACTTCCTGCCGGTGCTGACGCGTAGCGGGCAGGCCCCTCGCGGCATTCTGCTCGCACCTCCGCTGCTGCAAGTATGCGGCGGATTGACGGTGCTCCACTTCCTTGGCCAGATCGACGATCGCCTGCTCGGTCTGACGGCGTTGAGCGCGATGAGCATCGTCGGCGTTTTTGCCGGCTGGACGATCCGGCGTGCCGGACATACGCTCGGCCGCCCGCATCCGTGCTGGCAGTGGTACCTGGCCGCCTTGCTCTGCCTGCTGCTCGCCCTGGCGCTGATACCGGCCATGGAACGCTGGCCGGCGGCGCACACCGCGTTGCGCCGGCTGCACATTCACCTCAACAGCCTGGGATTCGTCGGCCTGACCGCTCTCGGCACGCTGCAGGTGCTGTTGCCGACGGTCGTCGGCAAACCCGACCCGGAGGCGGCGACACGCCTGCGCCACGACCTGCCGCTGGCCGTCGCCGGCGTGCTGGCGGTCGCCGTCGGCGCCGCATTCTGGCGTCCGCTGGCGCTGGCTGGCGCGCTGCTCCTGGCTGTGCCGGTGTTGAAGACCGCGGCCGCCTGGTGGCTGCGTTACGGCCCCCGCACCGTCGAGGCACCCGCCACGGCCTTGCTGGTAGCCCTGAGCGGATTTTGCCTGCTGCTGCCGGGAGGCGTGGCGCATGCGTTGAACTGGCTTGAAGGGCGTCATGCGGTGCTGGCGTTCATCGTCGCCTTTTTGCTGCCCTTGTTGAACGGCGCGCTCGCGCAACTGCTGCCGGTCTGGTGGCATCCCGGCAAACGCACGCCCTCCCGCCTGCGCATGCACGACAGTCTGCGCCGGGGCGGCGTCGTCCGGCCGCTTTTTTTCCTGGCTGGCGGCATCCTGCTGGGTCTGGGAGTCGACGGCGGCGTCTGGTTGACCGCCATCGGCCTTCTGTCAATGGCGATCGCACTCGTGAAAGCAATTTGCGCTGAGGGCGAAGGTAACGGAAACGGCTCCGGCTGAAGAACGGCTCGATCCGTCGGGAATGCAGCGCCACGCCTCGAGACGCTCGGCAAGGGCGCAGAAAACGCTGCGATCTCAGTCGACCAGCGTCGAGCGCCGGTTTGCGGCGGCAGACGGCTTCGCCAGCGATGGAAACGGCTGTCGCTGATTGCTGCCCTAAGGAAACGCAGATTTATTGGCTTTTCAAAATCGTATATATCATAAAATCAATATGTTAGCTTTGCTCCTGGGCAGCAAACCCGAATAAATCCGCGTTTCCCTAATGTGCAACTCAGCAGGAATATTTCTTTGTGTTAAGCTGTACCCAACGCAAGCGTGCCATCCCCACGAGGCAAGGAAACGCTGCAACAGACGTTGCGCGGGATGTGTTCAGAACGCGCGGCGCATCGCCAGCGAGACAGATCGAATCGATATCAGGAGGTGGGCGCGCAAGGCAGTATCCGCCGGCGCAGAGATTTCGTCTGCGTTTCTTTGCAGACCGACACTGATCCGTTGGCAGTTGATGTATACGTGCTCCTTGGTGCGGGAATGATGAACATGCGTTGGCAAATTGCGCTGCAAACTTTACTTTCCAGCACTCTGGCCATCGGCGCTCTGCCGTTGTCGGCTGCCGAGATGCCACCATTGCTGCTGGCCGACAGTGAATACAGCCAGGCTGACGTCAGCCTGTATCTGGTCAGCGAAAAACTTGACGGCATACGCGCTTTCTGGGATGGCGATGTCTTGCGTACTCGGCAAGGCAATATTCTCCGGGCGCCTGCGTGGTTCGTCGCGCCCTTGCCGAAGCAGCCGCTCGACGGCGAGTTATGGCTCGGACGCGGCCAGTTCGAGCGTTTGTCGAGCATCGTCCGTCGACAAACACCCGACGATGCCCAGTGGCGGCAGGTGCGTTACCTGATCTTCGAAATGCCGCATGCCGCCGGTACGTTCCGCCAGCGCCTGCAGACGATGCAGGCATTGGTCGCCCAAGTGGCGCTGCCCTGGCTGCAAGTCGTCGAGCAATCGTCTGTCGCCAACCGCCAAGCGCTCGATGAACTATTGCAGCACATTGTCCGCCAAGGAGGTGAAGGGCTGATGCTGCATCGTGCCGATGCGCCCTACACCACCGGCCGCAGCGACGTGCTGCTCAAAGTCAAACCCTGGCGTGACGGCGAAGCAACGGTCCTCGGCTACCGTCCTGGACGCGGCAAATACGCCGGCATGGTCGGCGCCTTGCACGTCCGCACTCCCGCAGGCGTCGAACTGTTGCTCGGCAGCGGCCTGAGCGACGCCGACCGTCGGCAGCCGCCGCCGGTCGGCAGCACGATTACCTATCGTTACCGCGAGCTGACCGCTCGCGGACGCCCGCGCTTTGCCATTTATCATCGGCCTCACGACTTGTGGTAACGATGTGCTCAATAACATTTGTCGAGCTTGTGAAACATTCTCCGGGTACGTCAATGGTGGAACACTTCTTGCCCGCTCCTGACCACACCGAGTCGCAGCGAAATAACCCTTTTTACGCCATTAGATTGAGCCGGTCGAGAAAAGTCGAGCCAGCGTTTGGCCGTTCTATGGCACTTTCGTCCCTGATTCCCACCAGCGAAAACTGTCGAAATTTTTTACATCTTGCGTCTTTTTGAGAGCGAAAAATTGGCTGCAGAAGGTCTTTGTAAAAAATAATTTATATTTATCAGTATATTACTAACATTTTACGGGGCCTGGCACTCAAAGTGCTTAGATTTCGGCGTAGCAGAGGATCGATAGCATGGTCCACGCTGCAGAGTTAAACAACAGGTTGAACTACTGTGCAACAGTCCTAAACGGAGATCATCAAATGAAATACCTTAACAAACTCACCCCGCTGGCACTGGCGCTTGGCTTGGCTGCCGGCGCGGCACAGGCGGTCACCATCAATGGCGGGCTGGTCGCCGGCAACAACGTACTGAGCGACGAAAGTCGTGAAACCTATGTTGACGCCAATAAAGACGGCCTTTTCAATATTGGCGACGTCGTCTTCGGTTACGTGCGCATCTCGGATTTCCAGCCCTCGGGCAATCCCGCCAACTTGCAAGTTTGGGGCGTTTTTTCCGAAGAGATAGCCGCTGGTAGTGGGGGCCGCGATGTTATTTTCAAGCCGACCACCGTTGCCGGTTTGACGTTGAAAGAACTGCTGGGTAACGATGCCAGAGTCGGTGCCAATTCCTTTGCGGCGATGTATGACAGCCCGGTGGGTTTCACCGATATGATCAATGCGGCTCCGCCGACCAATCCGACCAGCATGCAGGGTTATTTTGACTACATCCGTACTACCGGAACACTGCGGATTGTCGGTGGCTTTGTTGACAGCAATGATTTTCTCTACAGCGAAAACACGCGTCAGGGCGCTTTGCAGGTCGGCGATCCCAATGGAGGGATTGCGAATGCTCCATTTGGTCCCTTGTCGATTGCCTCCAACTTTGGTGCGATCTCGATCACGTATAACGCCACCGACTGGCTGTTCAACGATGTTCCGACCCAAAATCCGTTGCAGCCTGGTGGATGGGGCAATGCGCAGGGTCAAATCGTGATCTCTTCAGGTACCACGGGTGGTGGAGCTGGTGCTTTGCCGAATCCGGACAATTGGAAGAACGCAGGCAACGATTCCAGCGGCAACCCATATCTTCAGTGCAACGTGGGTGGGGTCGATCAAAATTGCGGCTTCACTGACAAAAACGACTTTGCAGTCAATGCCTACAAGCAGCTGCCCGAGCCGGGTTCGCTGGGTCTGTTCAGCACCGCTTTGCTTGGCTTGGCCGGTTTTGCTCGTCGCCGCAAGTCGTCCTGATACAGGCTTCACATTTCTTTACTGATCCATCAAGGACGGTTGCTCTCTACCTCCCGGGATTCGTCCCGGGAGGTTTTTTGTTTATTCCGCCAGCCTAGATTACTGTTCAGATTGAAATCTGCAGTGCGACACTTGCCGGAAGTGGCTTGAACACGGTTGCACGCGGCGGTGGCCGCGCACGATCAGTCGAGAGTCGAAGCGCAACGACACTTGGACGAATCCGGTAACGGAGCCGCGTCGACATGGCCTCCATGCTGTGGGCGGTTATCGCACGACGTCTGCAATGGCAGGTCGAGCGAATCGCCGCCGATGTCGCACTGCGTGTCCCGGCCGGCGATCGACTCGACCGTCCACTCTGGCCCCGGGTGGAAGACCTGTTGCGTGCACGCCATTCGCCGGAACAGATTGCCGACATACTGCGTCGTCTGCATTTCCATCATCCCTCGTTCTGGGCCAGCCAGCCATGAAACCATCGACACGGCGATCCATGCCATGCCGCGCGGAGTGTGACGATCAGGGCAGCGAGATGGCTGAGCAGCAACGCTTGACACGGCGCGCGTCTATTTTTCGACGCCCGCAGTTCATGGCAACGCAGGATCACCGAGAACAGCCACGGCTCGCTTCGGCAGCGCTTCCCGAAAGGCACCGATCCGTCCGCCTTCTTTCGGGACGAACTGGACGCCATCGCCTGGCTACTCGACACCCGGCCTCGCAAGTCTCTCAACCCAGCATGCCCTGCCGAAGTGTTCATGCCGGCGACTTTCGACTTCAGCCGGCACTTGCATCAACGCATTGCACTTCAGACTTGAAACCGTCAACAATGGCGTAGGGTGGATAAGCGTAGCGCATCCACCAAAAAATTAATTCGTCAGAACAAAAGCTTGTCTATTACCCGCATGACGATTCCCGCGCTCTGCGGGTGAATGCTTGCGTCGGGCAGGGCGGTGGTGGATGCGCTGCGCTGATCCACCCTACGGCACGACGACGGCCGTGGTGCTCAGACGATGACCGTTGCCGCTTCGCCGGCGGCGCGCGGCTTGATCGCGCCGATGACTACCGCCGGTTCACCGGCGTCGCGCAGGATGCGCAGCGCGCGGTTGACGTCTTCGCGGGCGACGACGACGATCAGGCCGATGCCGCAGTTGAAGACGCGCTGCATTTCGCTGTCGGTGACCGCACCTTCCTTCTGTAGCCACTGGAAGAGTTCCGGTAGCCGCCACGCCGACTGTGCGATTTCGGCGCACACTTTGTCCGGCAGGATGCGCGGCACGTTGCCGGTCAGGCCGCCGCCGGTGATGTGCGCCATGCCTTTCACCGGCAGTTCGCGCAGCACGGCGAGCATCGGTTTGACGTAGATGCGCGTCGGTGCGAGCAGCGCGTCAGCCAGGCTGACGTCTCCATACAGTTTCATCGTCAGGTCGACCTGGCTGCGGGCGACGATCTTGCGGATCAGGGAGTAACCGTTCGAATGCGCGCCGGAGGAGGGCAGACCGAGCAGCACGTCGCCGGGGACGATGCGTGTGCCGTCGATGATCGCCGTCTTTTCGACGGCGCCGACGGCGAAACCGGCGAGGTCGTATTCACCGGGCGGATACATGTCGGGCATTTCGGCGGTTTCGCCGCCGATCAGCGCGCAGCCGGCCAGCTCGCAGCCTTTGGCGACGCCACCGATCACGGCGCTGGCGGTGTCGAGATCGAGTTTGCCGCAGGCGAAATAATCGAGGAAAAACAGTGGTTCGGCGCCTTGCACCAGGATGTCGTTGACGCTCATCGCCACCAGGTCGATGCCGATCGTGTCGTGGCGCTGCAATTCGAAAGCCAGCTTGAGCTTGGTGCCGACGCCGTCGGTGCCGCTGACCAGCACCGGGTCGCGGTAACGCCGCGGTATTTCGAACAGCGCGCCGAAGCCGCCGATGCCGCGCATGACACCGTCGCGTAGCGTTTTGCGGGCCAGCGGTTTGATCCGTTCGACCAGTTCGTCACCGGCGTCGATGTCGACCCCGGCATCGCGGTAGGAGAGAGATTCCTTGCTCATGGCTGTTTTCCTGTTTTCCTGCGGCCGGTCTCGGTCGGCTGGGGCGCGGCGGTGGTAGAATAGCCGGCTGCAAATGCCCGAACGGCGGATTTTATCCGAAATGCTCCCGCCGCGTACCGCCTGCGCCCATGGTCGCTTGGCCGTGTGCGCGTCAGCCTGCCTGATTTCACCCTGATGCGTCAGTTGATCCTCGATCTTGTGCCGGATGCGCCGCCGTCTTTTGACAATTTCGTTGCCGGGCGCAACGGCGAAACCTTGACCGGCTTGGCGGCGTGGCTGGCGCCGGAAAATGGCGAAGCGCTGTTCGCCTTGTGGGGCGTGAGCGGCGCCGGCAAATCGCATCTCCTGCGCGCCAGCGCGGCGGAGTATCTCGATGCGCAGCAAGACGCGGCGCTGACCGCGCTGCCGGCCGTCGGCGAGTTTTTCGCCGTCGATCATCTCGAAGCGCTCGACGAGGCGGGGCAGATCCGTTTGTTTAACCTGGTCAATCGCTTGCGCGCCGATGGCGGCCGTCTGCTGACCGCCGGCGCGCGGCCGCCGGCGCAACTGGCGTTGCGCGAGGATTTGCGCACGCGGCTGGCCAGCGGTCTGGTCTATCGTCTCTACCCGCTGAGCGACGACGAAAAACGGGCGGCGCTTGCCGCGCAGGCGGCAGAGCGCGGGCTGGCGCTGCCGGACGAGGCGTGGACGTATCTCCTGCAACGCGCGCCGCGCGACATGCGCAGCCTCAGCGCCGTGCTGGAGGCGGCGGACCGTTATTCGCTGGAACATCAGCGACCGATCACCCTGCCGCTTTTGCGCGAAGTGCTGCAGAATCTCGCGCCCGGTTGAGCAGCGAATTTCTACTATTGTGGACACCATGGATCTGGCCCTTTTCAACCTCGACAACACGCTGCTGGCCGGTGACAGCGATTTTGAGTGGGCGCAATTTCTGATCGGCAAAGGGATTCTCGACCGCGAGACCTACGAGGCGCGCAATCTGGCGTTTTATGAGCAGTACAAGGCGGGGACGCTGGATATCGATGTCTTCCTCGATTTTCAGTTGCGACCGCTGGCACAGCATCCGCGACCGCTGCTCGACCGTTGGCGCAGCGAATTCGTTGAACGGCATCTGTCGCCGCTGATCAACGCCAAGGCGCGCACGCTGGTGCGCGAACATCTCGAGCGTGGCGCGCTGTGCGCCATCGTCACCGCGACCAACAGTTTCGTCACTGGGCCGATCGCGCGCGAATTCGGCATTGCGCATCTGATCGCCACCATTCCGGCACAGCAGAGCGCGCAATGCGGTCAGTTCGACGGCAGGCCGCGCGGCATCCCGTCGTTCCGCGAAGGGAAAATCGTGCGCGTCGAAGCTTGGCTGGAGGCTGGCGGGCTGTGGTGGGGCAGTTTCGAACGCAGCTGGTTTTACAGCGATTCCTTGAACGACCTGCCGCTGCTGTCGAAAGTCAGCCATCCGGTGGCCGTCGATCCCGATCCGTCCTTGCGCGCGCACGCCGAAGCCGCCGGCTGGCCGATCGTCAGCCTGCTGCCGTGAAGACTGTCTGCTGCGGTCGAGTCGAGCGATGATCCGCAAATTCATGTTGCGCGTCTTCGGTCGCAAGGTCGGCGAGGCGCACAAGCCGGCGACGCTGGCCGTCGCCCAGCACGGTCTGGCCCGCGAAGCGATCAGCCGCGGCTGCCGCCGCACGATCGAGACGCTGCAGGAACACGGCTATCAGGCCTTCGTCGTCGGCGGAGCGGTGCGCGACCTGCTTGCCGGGCTGACGCCGAAGGATTTCGATGTGGCGACCAACGCGACGCCCGAACAGGTACGCCACTGTTTCAAGCGCTCGCGGATCATCGGCCGCCGTTTCCAGATCGTGCATGTCAATCTCGGCGCGGAAACGATCGAGGTGACCACTTTCCGCGGTCATCACGGCGAACATGACGGCAATCATGCGCATACCGACGCCCAGGGACGCGTGTTGCGCGACAATGTTTTCGGCAGCCAGGCCGAGGACGCGGCGCGACGTGATTTCACCGTCAATGCGCTGTATTACGATCCGACGTCGGAAACGATCATCGATTACCACCACGGCGTCGCCGATCTGCAGCAGAAAACGTTGCGCATGATCGGCAATCCGGCGATGCGCTACCGCGAAGATCCGGTGCGCATGCTGCGCGCCGTGCGTCTGGCGGCCAAACTCGGGCTGGCGATCGATCCGGAAGCGCGGCGGCCGATCCGCGAGATGGCCGAACTGGTCGAAAACGTGCCGCCGTCGCGTTTGTTCGACGAAATGCTCAAGCTGTTGACTTCCGGTCACGCCGTGCGTTGCGTCACGCAGTTGCGCGAGGAGGGCCTGCATCACGGTCTGCTGCCCTTGCTCGACGTGATCCTCGAACAGCCGCTCGGCGAACGCTTCGTGCTGCTGGCGCTCGAATCGACCGACACGCGCGTGCGCGATGGCAAGCCGATTTCGCCGGGTTTTCTCTTCGCCACCCTGCTCTGGCACGAGTTGCTCGCCAAATGGGAAGTGCTGAAAAACCGCGGTGAAGCGCCGATCCCGGCGCTGTTCCTGGCGATGGACGAGGTGCTCGACGTGCAGTCGGAAAAACTGGCCATCACCCGGCGCATCGCCGGCGACATCAAGGATATCTGGGCGCTGCAGCCGCGTTTCGAGCAGCGCTCCGGCCGGCGGCCTTTCGGCGTGCTGCAACAGCCCCGCTTCCGTGCCGGTTTCGATTTCCTGCTGCTGCGCGCCGCTTCCGGCGAGGTGGATCAGGAGGTCGCCGGCTGGTGGACGGCATTCCTCGACGCCAATGACGAGGCGCGAGCGGAGATGCTGCTGCCGGTGCCGGCGGGCGAAGCCAGGAAACGCCGTCGCCGGCGCCGGCGCCCGTCGGCCGGCGCGGCCAGTGAATGAACGCTCCGCCCGCGGGGCATGCGCCGCGTCTGAGCGCTGAGCAGGATTCAGTCGATTCGATGTCTTTGCTGCCGCCAGCGGACGAGCACCTGGCTTTCGTCGCGCTCGGCGCCAATCTCGACGATCCCTTGCAGCAGCTGCGTGCGGCCGGTGCGGCGCTGCGCGAACTGCCCGACAGTCGTCTGCTCAGGCTGTCGTCTTTCTACCGTACGGCGCCGGTCGGCATTCGCGGCCAGCCCGATTTCATCAACGCCGTCGCCGCACTGCAGACCACCTTGCCGCCGCTGCGCCTGCTCGACGAACTGTTCACCGTCGAATGCCGCTTCGGCCGTCGCCGCGAGTTTCACCATTCGCCGCGCACGCTCGATCTCGATTTGCTGCTCTACGATCAGCGGGTGATCGACAGCCCGCGTCTCGACGTGCCGCACCCGCGCATGCACCTGCGCGCCTTCGTCCTCGTGCCCTTGCTCGAAATTGCTCCGGCATGCCGGATTCCCGGCCGCGGTACCGCCGCCGCCTGGTTACCGGCGGTCAGCGGGCAGAAAATTCAGGCCTTGACCGATTGATCAGCCGGCCGACCACTCATCGCCAGTAACCGCGGCCGTAATAGCCGTGGCGATAGCCACCGTAATAGCCGAAACTGGGGACGACGAAGAGGCTCGGCGGGCTGACATAGGCGCGTGGCGGCGCGACGTAGGGACCCGGAGCTTCAGCGGGCACGACGACGCAGCCGGCCAGGGTGACGGTGGCAAACAGGGCAAGCAGCAAGGTTTTCATCGCTATCTCCACAGGTGGGGTGCCTGCTTAACGTCCGAAAGGTGAAACGGTCGGCCGTTGCATGTAACAGTCTGTATGCCTCTGTTGCAGAATCCCGTGCCAGTGCGGCATTCAATACGTGTGCCAGTTGATATTTTCCCGGAGTCGGTTAACAATCCGCGCCGCAAAGCAGCCACTGTCACCCCGCCTTGCGGCGGCAATTCACCGAGTGCTGAACCTATGCTTTTTGAGCCGGCTTCGCTCGCCGCATCATGCCCGCGCACAATACCCTGACCGCCACTCGCTACGTGGTCGTCGAAGGGCCGATCGGCGTCGGCAAAACCAGCCTGGCCCGCCGTCTGGGCGCTTACCTGGATGCTCGGCTGATTCTGGAAGAGCCGGAGCGCAATCCTTTTCTGGCCCGCTTCTATCGCGATGAAGAGCGTTTCGGTTTGGCGACGCAGTTGCACTTCCTGCTGCAACGGATCGACAAGGTGCGCGAGATGGCCGCGCCGGAGGTGCCGGAGCAGCCGGTGGTTTCCGATTTTCTGCTCGCCAAGGACCCGATGTTCGCGCTGCTCACCTTACGCGAGGACGAGTACGCGCTCTACCGCCGTCTGCTCGAGGAACTGGCCCCGGTGGCGCCGGTTCCCGATCTGGTGGTCTATCTGCAGGCCAGTCCCGATGTCCTGATTGCCCGCGTACGCCGGCGCGGCCTGGAAATGGAACGACGCATCAGCGATACCTATCTGACGGTGGTGGCCGAGAGTTATATGAAATTCTTTCATGACTATGATCAGGCGCCGGTCATGGTGGTCAATTCGGAAAACATCAATTTTGCCGACAACGACGCCGATTTTCAGATGCTCGTCAAACGCATCGAGACGATGCGCGGGCACCGCGAGTATTTCAACCGGGGAGGATAGTGCATGTCCACACACGTCATCACGCGCCGTCTGACGCACCTCGATCTGGCCAAAATGCGGGCCAATGGCGAGAAAATCGCCGTGCTCACCTGCTACGACGCCAGCTTCGCCCAGCTCTGCGACAGCGCCGGTGTCGATGCGCTGTTGATCGGCGATTCGCTGGGCATGGTCCTGCAAGGGCACGATTCGACGCTGCCGGTGCGTCTGGCCGACATTGCCTACCACACGGCTTGCGTTGCCCGCGGTTGCCGCCGGCCGCTGGTGATCGCCGACATGCCGTTCGGCAGTTTTCAGGAAAGTCCGCAGCGCGCCTTGCGGCACGCCAGCCAACTGATGGCCGCCGGTGCGCAGATGGTGAAGATGGAAGGCGGCGCCGAGATGGCCGAAACGACGCATTTCCTGACCAGCCGCGGCCTGCCGGTCTGCGCGCACGTCGGCCTGACGCCGCAATCGGTGCATCAGCTCGGCGGCTACCGGGTGCAGGGCCGCGACGAATCCGGCGCCAGCCGGCTGCTCGCCGACGCGCAGGCGCAACAGGACGCCGGTGCGACGCTGATCGTGCTCGAAGCGATTCCGCCGGCGCTCGCCGCGCAGGTCAGCGCGCAACTGGCGATTCCGACCATCGGCATCGGTGCCAGCGCCGACTGCTCGGGTCAGGTGCTGGTGCTGCACGACATGCTCGACATCTCGAGCGGCCGCAAAGCGCGTTTCGTGCGCAACTTCATGGCCGGGCAAACGTCGATCGCCGCGGCGATCGCGGCCTACGTCGCCGCGGTCAAGGACGGCAGCTTCCCGGCCGCGGAGCATTGTTACTGAGCGGGCGGTTTATTGCCGCCCGCGCGCCGATCCGGTCCCCTCTCTCCGCTCTCTCCACTCCGGGAAGAACGCCACTATGCACATCCATTCCCACGTTGCCGAATTGCGTCAGGAACTCGCTGGTCGGCCGCGCGTCGTTTTCGTGCCGACCATGGGCAATCTGCATGCCGGCCATTTGGCGCTGATGCGTGCGGCGCGCGCGCATGGCGAGACGGTGGTGGCGAGCATCTTCGTCAATCGCCTGCAATTCGGTCCCAACGACGACTTCGACCGTTATCCGCGTACCTTCGCCGCTGACTGCGAGCAACTGGTCGCGGCGGGGGTCGATGTGCTCTTCGCGCCGGACGAAAGCGAACTCTATCCCGAAGCGCAGGAATATCACGTCGAGCCGCCGGCGATCCAGCATCAGCTCGACGGCGAATTCCGTCCCGGCCATTTCCGCGGCGTCGCCACCGTCGTCCTCAAGCTGTTCAACATCGTGCAGCCGCAGGTGGCGCTGTTCGGCAAGAAGGATTACCAGCAGTTGATGGTGCTGCGCAACATGACGCGGCAACTGGCGCTGCCGATCGGGATCGTCGGCGGTGAAACGGTGCGTGCCGACGACGGCCTTGCCTTGTCGTCGCGCAACAGTTATCTGTCGGCAACCGAGCGCGCCGAAGCGCCACGTCTGTTTCGCACCTTGTCGGCGGTCGCGCAGGCGGTGCGCGCCGGCGACGACGACTATCGTCAACTGGAAAGCGACGCCGTGGCCAAACTCGACCGCAACGGCTGGCGGACCGACTACGTGGCGATCCGCCGGCAGGCCGACCTGCAGATGCCAAAATCTTCGGAAAATCAGCCTTTGGTCGTGCTCGCCGCCAGTCGTCTCGGCGGCACGCGACTGATCGACAACCTGGAAATTTAGTCACAAAAACAATCGTTGACAGAGGTCGATTAGTCGCTACAATGCGCTTCCCTCCTCAACTCTAAACGGGTGGAATCCATGCAGAGAACAATGTTGAAGTCCAAGCTGCACCGCGTTTGTGCGACGCATGCTGAGCTTCACTATGAAGGGTCTTGCGCGATCGACGAGGATTTGCTCGAAGCGGCGAATATCCGCGAATACGAGCAGATCGACATCTGGAACATCAATAACGGCGAACGCTTCACGACCTATGCCCTGCGCGCCGAGCGCGGCTCCGGTGTCATCTCCGTCAATGGTTCGGCAGCGCGCCGGGCCGCTCCCGGCGATCTGCTGATCATCGCCAGTTTTGCTTCCTACACCGAACTGGAGCTGACCAAATACGCTCCCCAACTGATTTACGTCGATACCCAGAACCGCATCGTGCGGATTGCTGGCCAAATTCCGACCCAGGCCGCTGCCTGACAGCGAAGTCCCGGGCCTTGCTGATTAAAGCCGCGCTTGGTCGCGGCTTTTTCTTTTTTGCGGCATCAGCCGTTTCGCGATCCGCGTCCATGCCAGCGCAAACTGCCGCGTGCGTCGGCGAACGGTGTCACAGGCGGCAGGGCAGCGCTCAAACGGTCGTTTCGGGAGTGACCTTCGGTTTGCGGGGACGCCGGCTGCGTGCCGGCGCCTTTGGGGGCGTCGTTTCGGTCGTGCCGTCTTCGGTAGCGCTTGGTGCGACGACTGGCTCCTCCGTGGCGACAGGTTCGGCGGGCGCTGTGTCGTCGGCCACCAGGGCAGGCGGTTCCTCGCGGCGCTCCTCGACGGATGGTGCAGCGGCCGGCGGCGGCTGGTCTGCCGCCTCGGGCGCCGGGGCGTTCTCCTGCAGCGATCCGCTGCCAGCTGCGCGCGCAGGCGCAACCGTCTCCGCGGGGGATTCGTCGGTCATGAGCGGCTCGCCGCGCGCATTCTTTTCCTCACGCGAAGCTTTGCCGCCTTTTTCGCTGCGTTTGCGCCGGCCGCGTCCTTTGCCGCCTGCCGTTGGTGTTTCAATGGTTTCCGCGCCGACGGGTTGTTCACCATCGTTGCTGGCTGCAGGCTGGGCGATAGATTCTTCAACCGGCTCGTCGACCACCTCACTCGCGAGTGGCGATTCGCTACGCACCGGAACGCCGCTGCAGCGCATCACATAGGTGCCCGATTTCTCGTCGCGGCCGATTTCGAGCAGCCCGCGCGCCTGCGCTTCTTCGAGCAGGTTGCCGAAGGCACGGAAGCCGTAGTACGACTCGGCGAAATCGGGTTTGCGCCGTTTGACGGCTTCCTTGAGCATCGACGCCCAGATTTTGCCGCTGTCGCCGCGTTCGGCGATCAGCGCGTCGAAGGTGGCGACAGCGAGCTGGATGGCCTTGCTGCGCCGCTCTTCGAGTTCGGCACGTCGTTGGGCATCCTCTTCCGGGGTCCGGCGGACGGCCGGCTGGCTTTCGCGCGCGTCGCGCCGTGCCGAGCGCTGCACCTCGCGCACCAGATCGTCGTAAAAAATGAATTCGTCGCAGTTGGCGATCAGCAAGTCGGAAGTCGATTGCTTGACGCCGACACCGATGACGTATTTGGCGTTTTCGCGCAATTTGGCGACCAGCGGCGAAAAGTCGGAGTCGCCACTGATGATCACGAAGGTGTCGACGTGCGACTTGGTGTAGCACAGGTCGAGTGCGTCGACCACCAGCCGGATGTCGGCCGAATTCTTGCCGGACTGGCGCACGTGCGGGATTTCGATCAGCTCGAAGCTGGCCTCGTGCATCGTCGATTTGAAACCCTTGTAACGTTCCCAGTCGCAATAAGCCTTCTTGACGACGATACTGCCCTTGAGCAGTAGCCGTTCGAGGACCGGTTTGATGTCGAATTTGTCGTACTTCGCATCACGCACGCCAAGTGCGACGTTCTCGAAGTCGCAATACAGCGCCATGATGGCGTTTTCGGGCGCTACGGCCATGATTGATTCTCTCCTGAGTGGCAGGGGTCAGCCGGCTTGATCGCTTCGATGGCGCTGGCGGCGCAAATAGAAAAGCACGGCCACCAGACGCCGGGAAGCGGTCAACCAGCATGTTCATTGGAACTGGCGATTGGTTTTTCGCCAGCGAGCGAGACGGGTTATTTGCCGCGATGGTAAACAATTGCTCGCTGGAAGCAAACAGCAGCCGCTTGTCGTCTGCAAGCGGGCGGATTGCCGACAGATGCAACTTGATGCTGAAAACGGTGCTCGGAGCATCTACTATCAATGCGGGCGGTAATGATTTAGAGGCCCTTGTTGAGCGAATTTGATTCTTATCGATTTATCGAAGACTTGGAAAGAGCATGAGCAAACTGACTATCAGCAATAAATTTCTGTTGTTGCTCGTTCTGACGGTTGTTTCGCTGCTCTTCGTCGGCGGCTTCGGGTTGTACAGGATGAGCCGGATCGAGCGCAGCTTTGCGCAGTCTGCCAATCGTCAACAGTTGCTGCTCAAAGCGGTTGATCAGGGGCGCAGCGCCCAGGTGGCATACAAGATTCAGATTCAGGAGTGGAAGAACATCCTCCTGCGCGGCAAGGACCCGGCTGCTTTCGACAAGTACCGTCACGCATTCGAAGAAGCGGGTAAGACGGTAGCCAACGAACTGCAATCTGTCGCCAAACTGGCCGGCGAACTGGGAGCAAGCGACCGCTTGAAAGTTGAAGCGACTTTGGCGCCGATCCAGACGCTGGAAAAAACCTATCTCGAGGCGTTGAAAAATTATGACCGGACACAAGCGGACCCGGCGGAGACTGTCGACCTGGCTGTCAAAGGGCTGGACAGGGAGCCGACCAAACGCCTGGACGGCATGATTCTGGAATTGCAGGCGCTGGCGAAAGAAAGCAGTCTTGCCGAACAAGCGGCGGTTGCCGACAGTTATCGTGCAGCGCAAATCGGTCTGGCGCTGTTTCTGGCGGCGACGATTGCACTTCTCGCGCTTCTCTCGTGGCGCATCATCGTCTCGATTACCGGACCGATTCGTCGTCTCGAAGAAAGCATGATGCGCATCGCACAGACCGATGACCTGACCCTCCGTCTCGAAAGTCAGGGTCGTGATGAAATCTCCCGCGTCGCCGGCGCCTTTAACGGCATGATCACCGAGATGTCGCAAGTCATCGCCAAAGTGACCGATTCAGCCCAGTCGGTGGCGGCGTCGGCCAGCGAAATGGCCGGCATGGCCGATAATCTGCAGAACGAGTCGCGCGAACAGGCGCAGTCGGTGGCTGCCAACGCCGCTTCGGTCGAACAGCTGACCGTGTCGATTGGCACGGTGACCGACGTGGCTGAACAAGTGCGTGATCGTGCTCAGGCGAGCGTCGGCATGACGCAAGGCGCCAACCAGCAATTGTCCACCCTGTTGCAGGAAATTGCCGGCATCGAAACGGCCGTCGGCGGAATTGCCCGTGTCGTCGAAAGCTTCGTACACAGTACGGGGACGATCACCCGCATGACCCAGCAGGTACGCGAAATCGCCGATCAGACCAATTTATTGGCCTTGAATGCAGCCATCGAAGCGGCGCGCGCCGGCGAACAAGGGCGCGGTTTCGCTGTCGTCGCTGACGAGGTACGTAAACTCGCCGAGAAATCTGCCCAGTCGGCGGTTGGGATCGATGAGGTGGCCAATCAAATCATTCGCCAGACCGGTGAGGTTCGCGACACCATCGATACCGGTAAACGCTCCGTGCAGACCTGCGCCGCGATCGCCGGACAACTCGATCAGACGCTGGGGGATGCGCGCCAAGCGGTCGAAAATGCCAGCCAGGGAATGGATGATATCGCTACGTCGGTCAAGGAACAGTGCCAGTCGAGTACCGAAATCGCCCAGACCGTTGAAAAAATGGCCGATTCAGCTGAAGAAACCCGTCGGGTGGCGACGCAGGTCAGTCAGTCGGCGAGCCACTTGCACGAAGCGGCAGCGGTATTGGCGACATCGATTGCCAGCTTCCGGGTGGCGGCAATCTGAACATCGGCTGCAGCCGGCCAAGCTGTCCGCTCAACCGGCGCGCATCGTTTCCAGGGCTTCCCAGCGTTCGAGCAGAGCGAGCAATTCTTCGTCGATCTCGTTCAGGCGCGCCGAAACTTGCGCCGCTTCCGACGAAGCCGACTGATACAGCGCTGGATCGGCCAGGCGTTCGCCGAGGCGTTTCTGCTCGGCTTCGAGGACAGCGATGCGCTGTGGCAGTTCGTCGAGTTCGCGTGCTTCCTTCCATGACAGTTTGCCGGCCGCTTTCGCGCGCGCTGGTTTAACCGCTTCGGCTGGCTGCGGCGCGCGGTTTCGGTTAGGTGATATCCTCAATCATTCATGATGTTGTATGCGATATTTTTAGTCGATTTTGAGATTAGAGGTATTGTTGATGGAGGTCGCCACGGTAGGTGAAAGGCAGGTGTCTCTTGAAGCCGTCCACCTGGAAGATATCCGGCTTGCTGCGAGCAAAATGACGGGGGCGAGGCGCAGGGCGTTTCAGGCGGAGATGGCGTTGAAATACTGTCGTGGCAGTGCTCGGCGTGCTGAGGAAGTTTTCGGCTGGAGTCGGCAGGCCGTGCAGCGGGGTCTGCATGAGAAACGTACTGGTATCGTTTGTCTGAGCTCCACGCGTTCTGCTGCGGTGCGAAATTATGGGAGAAGAAACACCCGGAGGTGGCGCAAGCCCTGTGGGAACTGGCGGCAAGTCATGCCCAACAAGATCTCACTTTCCGCACGACCTTGTCGTTCACCCGCCTGACGGCCGAGGAAACCATCAAGCCGTTGCGAGCGCAGGGATTTGCCGACGATGTGCTGCCTTCCCGACGCGGCCTGTCGGAAGTATTGAACCGCAACGGGTACCGGTTGCGTTCGGTGCTTCAGGCCAAACCCCAAAAAAAGTCCCTGAAACGGACGCCATTTTCGCCAATGTCCGGGAACGTGACCGCCATGGCCAAGACGAAGAGGTCATGCGCTTGAGCATGGACGGCAAGGCGACGGTGAATATTGGCGACGACTCGCGCGGTGGCAAGACGCGGGGTGACCACCGTGCCGCCGACCAAGACATGGAGTGCGAGGAAAAACACATGCCGTTTGGTATCGTCCATGAAGACAGTGGGTCCCTCCCTCTGTCCTTCGGAAGCTCGGCGAAGACAGCGATTTCATCATCGACCGTCTCTACGCCTAGTGGGAGCGTCAAGCAGCCGAGGAGTGTGCTCGCGTCACACACATCCCAACGAAGGCCGATAACGGACCGGAGAGCAATGGCCGGCGCACGCAATTTCTCAAACACATCGTCGAGTTCGCCGATCACATCGGCCAGTCCATCCGCCTCCTCTACTATCCGCCGTACCACAGCAAATACAATCCGGTGGAGCGTTGCTGGGGAATCCTGGAAAAGCACTGGAATGGCGCCAGGCGGACCGATACCCAAACGATGTTGGCGTGGGCCAAGAGTATGACTTGGAAAGGCGTTCATCCCGTCGTCGAACTGAGCCGCACGGTTTATGAGAAAGGAGTCACGGTGGCCAAGGATGCCATGCAAGCTGTCGGGTCCCAGCTGGAAAGAAACCCGCTCCTACCTAAGTGGGACATCCTGATCCGACCAGCCTGCCCGGTATGAACATTCGTAGAAATCACCTAAGGAAACGCAGATTTATTCCCGCCAGCCCCCACACTTAATATGACAATG
>CAYRXO010000057.1:0-18659 GCA_964428215.1 uncultured Candidatus Accumulibacter sp.
TTTTCCTGCTCAACGCCCAGATCGACTATCGACACAGTGTGCCGCGTACCGAGCGTGTCGAAGCGGTGTTGACCTTCGAAGACCCGATGACGATAAATCTGGTCCTCTACCCGCCCGATCTCGAACGCATCCGCTTCAAGACGCGCGATGGACGCCCCCGGCCACGCGCGCGTGTTGAGGTGGTGCAGCGTTTGCTCGATGTTTTTGATCATGAGCGGAATGTATGAGCCTGAAAATGGGTTTAGTTCGTTTCGAGTGAAACGGGCAAGAAAATGGCGAAGGGCGAGGCTGGCAAATGAGAGAGTTTCCCGGCGATGAGGTAGGCCATGGCGATGAAGTTTTCGACGCGACGATAGCCGCGCGCCCGTGCGCGCGCCTCCTGAAGGGCTCGATTCATCGCTTCGACCCAGCCGTTGTGTTTGCCCGCCTGGAACCCGTTGAGTACGCCAGGAAGAGGCTTGGTGATCGTCCTGCCGAGGCGCTTGAAAGGTTCGAGTCGGCAGCGGCTGGCCCCAGAGGGCGCCAAGAGCGCGCCAAGCGGTCGTGGCGCGGCTGCGCCACCGCACCGCAAGTCGGGCAAGCATGAATGGCGGCGCCAAATCGGACCTGGAAATCGATCCGTCCAGACGCCGGCTTGAAGATGACTTCTTCTACCTGCCAAGGAGCAACGAGGCCCAGCGCCTGGGTGAACAGCGTTTCAATCATGAGGAAGCGGCCGCGAAAGAAAAGGCCGCTATGGTCCTCCATGCCGAGGGGCGGCAGACTACCTTCCTCGGCCCGGAGGAAGCGTAAGCGAGCGGGCAGCGATGTAAAGGCTTCGGCTACGCACAGACTGCGTCCACCCTTGACATCACCGCCCGCTCGATCCGTCAAACCCATCGCCCGTTCCACTCGAAACGACATAGAGCCAGACTTTTCCGGCTAGAATCGTCTGACGATCACTCCCGGTCTTGTCGGTGAAACTCTTTTATAGCGACCATTTCGAACTCCCCTTGCCAGCCGGTCATCGCTTTCCGATCGAAAAATACCGACGATTACGTGAACGGCTGCAAGCAAGCGGGGAATTCGCTGCCGATGATTTTCGGGTAGCGCCGACAGCGAGCGACGCACAACTCAAACTGGCGCATGACGCCGCTTATCTGGCGCGTGTCGTGCGCGGCGAACTGTCGGCCGCGGAAATCAAATGTCTCGGCTTGCCGTGGAGCGCGGCGCTGGTCGAACGTTCGCGACGCTCGACCGGTGCGACGCTGGCAGCTTGCCGAGAGGCGTTACGTGCGAACGGCTGTGCGATCAATCTATCCGGCGGTACGCATCACGCGCATGCCGCGCACGGCGAAGGGTTCTGCGTTTTCAATGACGCGGCGGTGGCGGCGCGAGTCGTACTCGCCGAAGGTCTCGTCCAACGTGTGGCGATCGTCGATTGCGACGTGCATCAAGGCAACGGTACGGCGGCGATCTGCGCCGACGATCGGCGAATTTTCACTTGCTCGCTGCACGGCGCGCACAACTTTCCCTTCGTCAAGGCGTGGAGCAACCTGGATATCGAACTGCCGGACCGCTGCGGCGACGCCCTCTATCTGCAACAACTGACGGCGGCGCTCGAGGAAGTTTTCCGATGCAGACACCCGCAGTTGGTGATTTATCTGGCCGGTGCCGATCCGTATCACGATGACCGGCTCGGTCGGCTGGCGCTGACTTTCGCCGGTCTCGCCGCGCGCGACGAGTACGTTTTCAGCGCCTGCCGCGAACGCAACGTCCCGGTAGCGGTAGCCATGGCCGGCGGTTACTCCTGGCAGATCGATGATACGGTGGCCATTCATTGCCAAACGGTGCGCACCGCCCGACGGATTTTCGAACATTCTCATTCTCTTTCAATGTCATGAACATGGAACTGACTTCTCAAGCGCTTTACCGCGCCGGCGATTTGCGGCGCATCGAACAACTCGCCGCCGACCAGCCGTTGATGGAACGCGCCGGTCTGGCGGCCGCCGATCTGGCCGGCAGCCTGTGCCGGTCTGCCGAGCAGCCGATCCTCTTGCTCGCCGGACCGGGCAACAACGGCGGCGACGCCTTCGTTGCCGCGCGTCATCTGCGTCAGCGCGGCTTTGCCGTACATCTGTTGTTTGCCGGCGTCGTCGACCGGCTGCCGAAGGACGCCGCCGCGGCGTATCAGCGTTTCGTCGCCGAAGGCGGTCAGCTGATCGAGCGCCTGCCGAGCGTACCGGTTTGGGGACTGATCGTCGACGGACTGTTCGGCATCGGCTTGCAACGGCCGATCGGCGGCGTGTATGCCGACCTGGTGCTCGCCGCCAACAGCCTGGCGGCACAGTCGAGCTGCCCGCTGCTGGCGCTCGATTGCCCGAGCGGTCTCGATACCGACAACGGCAGCTGCCGCGGCCCGACGATCGGCGCCAGCCATACCGTGACCTTCATCGCTAGCAAACCGGGCTTGCACACCGGCGACGGTCCCGATCATTGCGGCAGCCTGACGGTGGCGCCGCTCGATCTCGACGCCGAACGTCTGGCGACGCCGACGGCGCGCAGCATCGGCGTCGATCTGTTTGCCGATCGCTTGCGACCGCGGGCGCGCAACAGCCATAAGGGCAGCCACGGCAACGCCGGCATTCTCGGTGGCGCCGGCAGTATGGTCGGCGCCGCCCTGCTCGCCGGTCGGGCGGCGCTCAAGCTGGGCAGCGGACGCGTCTATCTCGGGCTGCTCGCCCCCGAGGCGCCGGCGGTCGATTGGCTGCAGCCGGAACTGATGTTGCGCCAACCGGGCCACCTGCTGGCTACGCCGCTGAATGCGCTGGTTTGCGGCCCGGGTATGGGTGACGCGGCGCAGGCGCTCGACCTGCTCGAAAGCGCCTGTGCGCTCGATTTGCCCGTGCTGCTCGACGCCGACGCGCTCAATCTGCTCGCCCGTCTGCCGCAACTCGAAGTCATGCTGACGCACCGGGCGAAGCCGGGCCGGCCGCACGCGGCAACGCTGCTGACACCGCACCCGAGCGAGGCGGCGCGGCTGCTCGGCTGCACTACCGACGCCGTGCAGGCCGACCGGGCCGCTGCAGCCTGCGAACTGGCCAGCCGCTTTCGGGCCACCGTGGTGCTCAAGGGCTGCGGCAGCATCGTCGCCACGGCCGACGGCGAGTGGTTCGTCAATACCACCGGCAATCCGGGACTGGCCAGCGCCGGCACCGGCGATGTGCTGAGCGGTCTGGTCGTCGCGCTGCTGGCCCAGGGCTGGCCGGCGCGCCAGGCGCTGCTGGCGGCAGTGCATCTGCATGGTCTGGCGGCCGACGAGCGTGTCGCCGCCGGTTGCGGCCCGATCGGGCTGACGGCCGGCGAGTTGATCGACCGCGCCCGCGCGTGTTTCAACCGCTGGGTGGCGACGCGTGCCGGATGAACGCGGACAGCCGGCGCCCGCCGTCAGCGCGATCGCGCTCTGTCTGCTGGCGATGTTGCTCTTCGCGCTGCTCGATGCCACGGCCAAACACCTGAGCGCGACGCTGCACGTTCCGCTGCTCGTCTGGGGACGTTATCTGGCGCATCTGCTGCTCATGCTGACGCTGGTGCCCAGCCTTGGGCGTGCGCTGGTGATCACCAAACGGCCGCGATGGATGCTGTTGCGCGGGCTGTCGCTGGTCGCCGTGACCTTGCTCGGGCAACTGGCCATGCGCACGCTGCCGCTGGCCGAAACGACGGCGTTGGTCTTCGTCGCGCCGTTGCTGGTCGGTGTGCTGGCCGGTCCGTTACTCGGCGAACAGGTGCGCTTACGGCACTGGCTGGCGTTGTGCGCCGGTTTCGCCGGCGTGCTGCTCATCGTGCGTCCCGGCGGCACGCTCGATGGCCTCGGCATCGCCTGCGCGCTCGCCGCCGGCGTCTGTTACGCCGCCTACCAATTGCTGACGCGTGCCTTGGCCAGCAGCGAGCCTCCGTTGCGCTTGCTGTTCTACACGGCGCTGGTCGGCACCTTGCTCATGTCGCCACTGCTGCCGATCACTTGGGACGGTCGGCTGCCGACGCCGACGCAGGCGCTGTTGATCGCCTCGCTGGGCGTTTATGGCGCCGTCGGCCACTTTTTGTTGATCCGCGCCTTCCGCGAATCACCGGCGTCGCGGCTGGCGCCGTTGCTGTACATGCAGCTGGTCTGGGCCGTACTGCTCGGCTGGCTGGTTTTCGCGCAATGGCCGGACCGGCTGACGATCGTCGGCATGCTGATCATCGTCGTCGCCGGGCTGTCATCGGTATGGCAAAGCGGACGGGGTGCCGTGGCGGCCGTTCGCTGATCTCGTTCTCCCGCCACACTCATACACTTTCGCGTTGGGCGGCCTCTTCCCGGCCAAGGCCATTTCGTGCACCGCCGACCGACTCTCGCCCGCGCGGATGCCAAGGGGCAAACGTCCTAGCCGTTCAAGCCGACAGAACCTCGTTCGCCGTCGCCAGAGACAGACCTTTGACGTCCGGCACGTAAGCAAAATCGGCGACCAGGATGTGGTTGTAAAACCAACCGTTGATCAGATATTTCACCTGCTCGGCAATCTCGTCGAAGCTCATCTGGCGGGCATTCTCCAGCAACTCGAAGAGCATGTGGCGAAACTGGCCGTGCAGTTTGCGGTGTTCGCCGAGCAGCGGATAGTTACAGGCGGCCATCAGGGCTTCCTCCTCGCGGAAATGCACGCGCACGTATTCGGTGAGCATGGCCAGCGATTTGAGTATCCGGATCTGGTCGCCATCGCCGCAGAATGTGGCCGCCAGTTCGAACAACTGCCGATGCTGATCGTCGATTTCCGGCAAGCCGGTGAGGATTTTCGCCGACCATTCGACGCAGGGATACTCGTTCATCTTGCACTCCAGTTGATTGACGGGCGACGACGTTGGCAATCACGCCGGCCGCTCGGCGGCATCGAGTTGCTCGGATAGACTCAGCCAACGGTCTTCATGCCCGGCGTGCTCTTCGCCGATGCGCTGCAGGCGCTCACCGATGGCCGCCATTTCCTGCAGCGTCAACGGTGTGGACAAGCGGTTTTCGAGAAGGTGCTGTTCACTTTGCAGCTCGGCGAGCTGCTGTTCTACCTTGTCCAGTTCGCGCTGCAATGCCTTGCGATTGACCGGCGGCTGACGCGCCGTCGCCGGCGCATTCTCCGCCTGCCGTGCGCTACGCTGCGCGTCCTTGATGCTTTCCCGCCGGCGGCGCGCCTCGTCGAGCAAGTAGCGCTGATAATCGTCGAGGTCGCCGTCGAAATCGGCGAGTCCGCCCCGGCCGACCAGCCAGAATTCGTCGCACACCGCGCGCAGCAAGGAGCGGTCGTGGCTGACCAGCAGCACCGTCCCCTCGAATTCGTTGAGCGCCATGGCCAGCGCCTCACGGGTCACCAGATCGAGGTGGTTGGTCGGTTCGTCGAGTAGCAGCAGATTGGGCCGTTGCCAGACGATCATGCCCAGCACCAGCCGCGCCTTTTCGCCACCGCTCAAGGTGCCGACCGCCTGTTTGACCATGTCGCCGCTGAAATTGAACGTGCCGAGAAAATTGCGCAGATCCTGTTCGCGATCGCTCTGGCCGCTGGTCGGCTTTTCACGCGCCAGGCGCAGCAAATGCCCGAGCGGCGTATCGTCCGGGCGCAGCACGTCGAGTTCCTGTTGCGCGAAATAACCGATGTTCAAACCCTTGCCGGCGCTGAGCGTACCGCCGAGCGGCGCCAGAACGCAGGCGATGGTCTTCACCAGCGTCGATTTGCCGCGGCCGTTGGCGCCGAGGATGCCGATACGCTGTCCGGGCAACACCGATTTATTGACCCCGTCGACGATCAAGGTCGGCGGCGTGCCGGCGTCCGCCTCCGGCGGCGGCGGATAACCGCAGCGCGTCTGCGACAGGACCAGCATCGGATTGGGCAGGTTTTCCGGCGGCTTGAATTCGAAGGTGAAATCGGCGCTGGTCAATACCGGCGCCAGGCGTTCGATGCGCTCGAGCGCCTTGACCCGGCTTTGCGCCTGCCGCGCTTTGGTCGCTTTGGCCTTGAAACGGTTGATGAAGCTTTGCAGGTGGGCGATCTTTTCCTGCTGATTGCGGTAGGCGTTCTGCTGCAGGACGATCTGCTGCGCGCGCAGGTCTTCGAAAGCGCTGTAATTGCCGCCATAACGCGTCAATTTGCCCTGCTCGATATGCAGCGTCACCGTGGTCACTGCGTCGAGAAATTCGCGGTCGTGGCTGATCACCAGCAGCGTCCCCGCATAGCGTTTGAGCCAGCTTTCCAGCCAAACCAGCGCGTCGAGATCGAGGTGGTTGGTCGGTTCGTCGAGCAATAACAGGTCGGACGGGCACATCAGCGCCCGGGCCAGTTGCAGGCGCATCCGCCAACCGCCCGAGAAACTGTCGACCGGCTGCAGCAGCTCGCCGGTCTGAAAGCCGAGGCCGAGAATCAACGCCTGCGCGCGCGCCTGCGCATCGTGCGCGCCGGCGTCGTGCAAAGCGAGGTAGGCGTTGGCCAACCGCTCACCGTCGCCGGCCGCTTCGGCGTCGCGCACCGCCTGCTGCGCGGCTAGCAGTGTGCGGTCGCCGCCGATGACGAAATCGGTCGCGCTGTCGCTGCTCGACGGCATCTCCTGCGCCACTTGCGCCAGCCGCCAGTGCGCCGGCCGCGAGAACTCGCCGCCGTCCTCATGCAGGCTGCCGTCGAGCAAGGCGAACAGCGTCGACTTGCCGGCACCGTTGCGACCGACCAAACCGAGCTTTTCGCCGGGATTGATCAGCACGCTGGCGTCGTCGAGTACCGCCCGGGAACCGCGGCGCAGCGTCACGCTTTGCAGGGAAATCATTGACAGAGACTCCAGCGGCACCGCCCGGAGGACGGCGCCGGTCAGCGAAGATGACCGTCTTGTTGTCGTGCACCAGCACCCGGTCTTCGAGGTGATAACGCAGGCCGCGCGCCAGCACGGCTTTCTCGATGTCCTTGCCGTAACGGACCATGTCGTCGATGGCGTCGGAATGGTCGATGCGGATCACGTCCTGTTCGATGATCGGCCCCTGGTCGAGGTCGGCGGTGACGTAGTGGCAGGTCGCACCGATCAGCTTGACCCCGCGCCGGTACGCTTGATGATACGGCCGCGCGCCGATGAAGCTCGGCAGGAAGGAATGGTGGATGTTGATGATCTCACCGGGGTAGCGGGCGCAAAAATCGGCTGGCAGGATCTGCATGTAGCGTGCCAACACCATCGTGTCGCCGCCGACCTCGTCATACAGCCGGCAGACTTCGGCGAACGCCGCGGCCTTGTTCGCCGGGTCCACCGGCACGTGATAAAACGGGATGCCGTGCCATTCGACGAAGGACTTGAAGGTGTCGTGGTTGGCAATGATACAGGGAATCTCGATGTCGAGTTCGCGCGATTGCCAGCGCGCCAGCAGATCGTAGAGACAATGCTCCTGTTTGCTGACCAGGATGACCACCCGCCGCTTGACGGCCGAATCGCTGATCTGCCAGGTCATCGACAGATCGTCGGCCAGCAAGCGGAAGCGTTCGCGGAATTCAGCCAGATGAAACGGCAGCGACTCGGCCTTCACTTCCATGCGCATGAAATAGCGGGCAGCGGCGCCGCTTTCCTCATCGCCCTGGTCGGCGTGATAACTCGATTCGAGAATCCAGCCGCCATGCTGCGCGATGAAACCGGCGACGCGGGCGATGATGCCGACCTGATCGGGACACGAGGCCGTCAGGGTGTAATGACGTCGGGAAGGCATCAATGCGAATGCGGAATGCGATCGAAAGCGCGGTCGATTTCGGCGCGCAACTCGTCGTAGGTGAGCGTCACCGGAAACTGTGGAAACTCGCGAATGACTTTTTCCGGCGGATGGAAAAGGATGCCGGCGTGCGCTTCAGCGAGCATCGCCGTATCGTTGTACGAATCGCCGGCGGCGACGACGTTGAAACGCAATTCCTTGAGCCGCTTCACCGCTTCGCGCTTCTGATCGGGCATACGCAAGTGGTAATCGACCAGCCGACCGCTGGCGTCGGCTTCGAGATGGTGACAGAACAGCGTCGGCCAGCCGAGCTGGCGCATCAGCGGCGCGGCGAATTCATAAAAAGTGTCCGACAGAATGATCAGCTGGTACTTCTCGCGCAGCGCATCGAGAAAGGCGCGCGCACCGGGCATCGGTCCCATCGCCGCGATCACCTGCTGGATATCCGGCAGTCCCAGCCGATGCTCGGCGAGCAGGCCGAGGCGGTATTTCATCAGCTGGTCGTAATCCGGCTCGTCGCGCGTCGTGCGGCGCAATTCCGGAATACCGGTGCGGGTGGCAAACTCGATCCAGATTTCCGGGACCAGTACGCCTTCCAGATCGAGACAGACAATTTGCACGGCGCGCTCCAGGGTGAAAGCGAAGAAAAACGCGCATTCTAGCAAATCCCCCTATTGCGGTCCCCGACTGCGCGCGTGTTCTTTCCATCCGGCGAAAGAATTCCACCTGCCCACAGACAGTGCCCGACGATCAATTTCAATTCGACGCGGTTGCCGCCGCCCGAAGAATCAAAGCCCTGGCCGAAGCGCTCGCCACAGCGTCGCTCCCCCACACGAAGTGCGTGGCGATTAGTGAATCGCGTGGCCACTTTCCCATTAGAATGCGCTTTTTTTGCCCACAAGGAGCCTCGCCCATGCCCACCGTCACCACCTCCAGCGGCCTGCAAATCGAAGACATCATCGTCGGCAGCGGGCCGACCGCCGCATCCGGGCAGCACGTGATCGTCCATTACACCGGCTGGCTGGCCGACGGCAAGAAATTCGATTCCAGCGTCGATCGCAACGAGCCTTTCCGCTTCGTCCTCGACGGCCGGCACGTCATCCCCGGCTGGGAGGAAGGCGTCGTCGGCATGAACGTCGGCGGCATCCGCCGGCTGACCATTCCGTCCGAACTGGCTTACGGCGCCCGCGGAGCCGGCAAACTGATTCCGCCGCACGCCAAGCTGCTCTTCGAAATCGAACTGCTCGACATCGCCTGAACGATGGCCGAGCGGTCCCGCCGACCCGTCAATCGTGCGGCGGGTCAACCCGCCGTTACGCGACCGGCGGGCCAAGCGTCGCCGCCGGCACGAGCAGCACAGCGTGACTCAGCGGCGATCCCACCGGCAAACACCGCTGCGCCCGTCGGCATCCGCATCGCCAAGCTGATGGCCGAACGCGGCCTGTGCTCGCGTCGCGAGGCCGACCAGTACATCGCCCGCGGCTGGGTTTACGTCGATCGTCAGCGGGTCGACGAACTGGGCAGCCGCGCCGCGCCGACAGCGAAGATCACCCTCGACCGGCAGGCGCAAGCGCAGCAGCAGGCGCAAATGACCATTCTGCTGCACAAGCCCGTCGGCTACGTTTCCGGACAGGCCGAACCCGGCTACACGCCGGCAATCACCTTGATCAAGGCCGACAACCAGGTCCGCACGCCCGATACGCCCGTGTTCACACCCGCCTGCCTGAGCGGACTGGCTCCTGCCGGACGCCTGGACATCGATTCGACCGGGCTGCTGATCCTGACCCAGGACGGACGTATTGCGCGTCGGCTGATCGGCGACAACTCGTCGGTGGACAAGGAATATCTGGTGCGTGTCAGCGGCACGCTCGACGCGCGCGGCCTCGCCCTGCTCAACCACGGTCTGTCGCTCGACGACCGTCCGTTGAAGCCGGCCAAGGTGCACTGGCTGAACGACGACCAACTGCGCTTCGTCCTGCGCGAAGGCCGCAAGCGACAGATTCGGCGCATGTGCGAACAGGTCGGCCTGCGTGTCACCGGCTTGAAGCGCGTACGGATCGGCAACGTTCGCCTCGGCGACCTGCCCTTGAGTCAATGGCGTTTTCTGCGCCCCGGTGAAACGTTTTAGTAACCCACCAAATCTGTGGCTGCACGGAATGATGCGCCAGACGCACGCTGCGCGGCCTGCTTGACATTCCGCTTGCCGCTGAAAGCGCCCAGGGTTTGAAATAAACCATTATTGCATCGCTGGCGCCGGCGTCTGTCTGACTGGCCAAAGCCGATCGGGACGGCTGATTGTTGTACAGGAAAACCTAGCGCTGTAAGGGGAGATGGAGTTCTTTGCTCGCCGCGTTGCCCGGGCAACGGCATTCGTCGCGCGGCGTCGTGCCGATGAAACTCGGCGCCAGCACGTCGCCGCCCGACTGTAGGATCAGCGCCTGCATCTCTCCCCGACGCTCGACTGTGTGGTGCGGGTGAATCGCAGTCTTACGCGCTACTCGCCACCGCGCCCCTTCATTCGCTTTGTCTCGCCGGCTGCGCGTCGTACGCCTGACGCGCCATCCCGCGCAGCCATTGTTCAGCGCTGCTTGCGACTTCCCTGCCGCCATGTATCCGCGGCAAGCCGATCAGGCGCGTGGAAGCAAATTTCCCCGGCCTTGTCGGCGGCTAAAGCCGATTCCGGCCAGACCAAGAAGCGCCAAAGTCAGCGCTGCCGGTTCTGGTAAACCGTTGACGATGGGGGTCTGAGTGAAACTGATGGTTTGCGGCGCGGTGCCGCCGGCATAATCGAAACTGACCGCGGTAACAAAAGCACTGGTATTGGTGGGATCGAGAGCGGCACTGCTCTCGATGCCGCTGATACGGAAATTGGTCACCCCAGCGGAGAAGTTAAAGCCGCCCAGCCATTCATTCTTCTACAAGAAACCGGGAATGTCCACCATGCAAGCAGGGTCAGCGCTCAACACGGCCAATTCCTTGTCCCGACGAAAAAATTCAGGAAATTCAGCCGCCGCCGTCTGAGAGCTTGCCTAAGGAAGCGCTGATTTAATCGGCAAGTGGTGTTTCTGCAGCAATGAAATCAATTAGTTGCGTGGTAGATCGACGTGAAAGAGCGATTAAATCAGCGCTCCCCTAATAACTCCACGCACCATCTAAGCAGAAGGGTAAGGCGGCAGTCAGCCTATTTCTTTGCCGGTTTGACTGCTCAATTCCGTCCCCTTGCGGGGATACAAATGCGCTTGTTCGGGCACTTTCTGAGTTTTTAGACAGCTTCTGAGCCCCGTCTCGATGGGCGTCACGCGGGTTGTGCCGTGCGTCTGGCGTTTCATCCTGCACCGCCTTTGTTTCAGCGCTTCACTGACGGTTCGAATTTGACTATGTCATTAGCATGATGCGCGCGACAGCGGGCACAAGTCACGCATTTACGACGATTTCTCCTGGCGGCGGCATTACTGCACAGCCGTTTTTTCCACCGTCTGCTTGAATGCAGGTCATGCAGAACGGCTGCCGGTCCACCTGCAACAGGCCGACCCGGGCAGTCGAAGTGATTCCGACCTATGCGACAGGAGAAACGTCCCATGCCATCCACTCACTCCTTCCGGCGACAAATCGCTTTGCTTGGCTTCGCCATCCTGAACGTCTGTGTGTTCGCCGCGGCGGCGACGCCCGTTTCTGCCGACTTGACTGAGCCGGCATTCTCCAACAAGACGCTTTCCGGCCAGTCAGTCCGATCCAACGGACAAATTGCCGCGGCGACAGCCGTCACACCGAAAATGACCAGCCTCGGCAAAGTGCCGCTCGAAACACGCGAATCGATCGATGATGCCCGTTTGAATCACGGAGGCGATGCCAATGCCAACGATGTCGCTTTGTTTCGCCAGGTCATCGCTTTCGCCAGCGATGGCAACGATCCCGCCTGGACCTCCGGCGGCTTGCTGGCGCTGCTGTTCGGCGGGCTGCTGTTCAGCCAACGTTTGAAAAGAAACAACAAGACGCAGACGAAAAGCCGGTCGCAGCCTTATCTGCCTGCTTGAGGAGGAGTCAGGTCGAACTGATCAGTCGTCGTGGTCGCAGGATCCCGGACGGATCGCGTTCGCCAACACCGAGCAAGTGTCCCAGCGAGCAATAAACCCGATATTTGCCAAGTTCGCCGGCAGATGGCACGGGATTGCCGTGCCTGAAGCGCTGCGTCAGATCTGCCGGTAGGACAACAGCCGGCAAGCTGAGCAGCAACATATCAGGCGCGTGCAGATGCGCCAAACGTTCGTCGTCGGAAAGGGTCGCCAGTCGATCGAAAGTCACAGCCATCTCGACGCTCAACGCAGCGACCGCCGTGCGCCGCAGGGCCAGCAAATGGGCACCGCAAGCGAGCGCCCAACCCAAATCCTCGGCCAGCGTACGGATGTAAGTCCCCTTGCTACAGGTGACGCGCAAACGGCAACGGTCGCCAGACAGGTCGAGCAGGACGAGCTCGTGGATCGTGATCTCGCGCGGCTGCCGATCGACGACGATACCTTGGCGGGCCAGTGCGTACAGCGGCTGCCCATGGTGTTTCAGTGCCGAGAACATCGGCGGCACCTGCTGTTGCCGGCCCCGGAAACGCGCCAATACCGTTTCGAGACCTGAACGGTCCACCGATACGGGCCGTCGCTCGACGACCTCGCCCTCGGCGTCGCCGGTGTCAGTGGTGACGCCGAATTGCACTTCGGCTTCGTAGGTTTTGTCGGCGTCGAGCAGGTCGACGGAAAATTTGGTCGCTTCGCCGAAACACAGCGGCAGCAAACCGCTGGCCAAGGGGTCCAGCGTACCGGTGTGGCCGGCTTTGGCAGCCGAATACAAGCGACGAACGCTTTGCAGCGCGGCGTTCGAGCTCAAACCGCCGGGCTTGTCGAGCAGCACGACGCCGTCAACGCGTCGCCATGTTTTGCGGGTCGGCGAATTCAGGGCGAGTCGGTCGGCGGCGTGCGCTCATCTTCGACGGCGGCGTGCGCTTGCGGGTCGGCGTCCGAGAGGGCCACCGCCTGGCCGATCAGGCGGGTCAACTGCGCTCCCCGCTCGAGTGAATCGTCGAAGACAAAATGCAGTTGCGGCGTGCTATGGATGCGGATGCGCTTGCCCAGTTCGCCGCGCAAGAAGCCGGCGGCATGGTCGAGCGCGACTTGCACCGCCGGCAGGTTCTCGCTGCCGGCCAGCGTGCTGAAGAATACCTTGGCGTGCGCGTAATCCGGGCTGAGCTGCACCTCGGTCAGGCTGACCATGCCGACGCGCGGGTCGCGCAGTTCGCCGCGCAGCAGCTCGGCCAGTTCGCGCCGGACCTGCTCGTTGATCCGGTCGCGACGGGCGAATCCCTTGTTGACCACCATTTACAGCGTCCGCGCCACTTCGGTGACGTCGAAGGCTTCGAGCTGGTCGCCTTCCTCGTAGGCGTTGAAGTTCTTCAGCGACAAACCGCATTCGAAACCGCCGCGCACTTCTTTGACGTCGTCCTTGAAACGCTTGAGCGATTCGATCTCGCCTTCCCAGACGACGATGTGCTTGCGCAGCACGCGTACGCGAGAACTGCGTTTGACCAGGCCCTCGAGAACGTAACAACCGGCGATCGTGCCGATGCGCGTGGCGCGGAAAACCTGGCGGATTTCGACCAGTCCGGTAACGTCTTCGCGTTTCTCCGGCGCGAGCATTCCCGAAAGCGCCGCTTTCACTTCATCGACCGCGTCATAGATGATGTTGTAGTAGCGGATGTCCACCCCGGCGGTTTCCGCCGCCTTGCGCGCGCCGGCGTCGGCGCGCGTGTTGAAGCCGATGATCACCGCTTTCGAGGCCTGCGCCAGATGGACGTCCGATTCGCTGATCGCACCGACGGCGGCATGGATGACGTTGACTCTGACCTCGCCGGTCGACAGTTTCTGCAGCGATTGCACCAGCGCTTCCTGCGAACCCTGCACGTCGGCCTTGATGACCAGCGCCAGCACCTTGGCTTCGGCTTCGGTCATCTGATCGAGGATGTTTTCCAGGCTGGCCGCCTGCTTGCTGGCCAGCTTGACATCGCGGTATTTGCCCTGGCGGAACAGAGCGATTTCGCGCGCCTTGCGCTCGTCGGCCAATACGACCGCTTCCTGACCAGCCGCCGGCACGTCGGACAGGCCGAGTATTTCGACGGGAATCGACGGTCCGGCTTCCTTGACCACTTTGCCGTTTTCGTCGAGCATCGCCCGCACCCGCCCGAAAACCTGGCCGGCGAGCAGCACGTCGCCCTGACGCAGCGTTCCGGAAAGGACGAGCATCGTCGCCACCGGACCGCGACCGCGATCGAGGCGCGCTTCGATGATCAGGCCTTTGGCCGGCGCGTCGACCGGGGCTTTCAACTCGAGCACTTCAGCCTGCAGGAGCACGTTTTCGAGCAGCTCGTCGATGCCTTCGCCGGTCTTCGCCGAAACATAAACGAACGGCGCGTCGCCACCGTATTCCTCGGGAACGACCTGCTCGGTAACCAGTTCCTGCTTGACGCGTTCGACGTTGGCGCCGGCTTTGTCGATCTTGTTCACCGCGACGATGATCGGCACCCCGGCGGCTTTCGCGTGGTGGATCGCTTCGCGCGTCTGCGGCATGACGCCGTCGTCGGCCGCGACGACCAGGATCACCAGGTCGGTCGCTTTGGCTCCGCGCGCGCGCATGGCGGTAAAGGCTTCGTGACCCGGCGTATCGAGGAAGGTGACCACGCCGCGTTGGGTTTCGACGTGATAGGCGCCGATGTGCTGCGTGATGCCGCCGGCTTCGCCGCTCGCCACCCGCGTGCGACGGATGTAGTCGAGCAACGAGGTCTTGCCGTGATCGACGTGGCCCATCACCGTCACCACCGGTGCGCGCAGCAGAAGTGGCGCGTCCTTGCTGTCGACGGAATCGTCGAGGAAGGCGTCCGGATCGTCGAGCTTGGCGGCAAACGCCTTGTGGCCCATTTCCTCGACGAGGATCATCGCCGTTTCCTGGTCGAGCACCTGGTTGATGGTGACCATCGAACCCATCTTCATCAAGGCCTTGATCACCTCGGTCGCCTTGACCGCCATCTTGTGCGCCAAGTCGGCGACCGAAATCGTTTCCGGTACATAGACCTGGTGGATCACCGGATCGACCGGCAGCTGGAAGGAATGCTGCTCCTCTTCGTCGGCGTGACGTCCCGGTCGCTTGCCGTGCTTGTTGTCGCGCCAGCCAGAGGTACCTGTCGCGCCACGCGTCTTCAGGCCCGGCCGTTTGTTGGCTCCCTCGTTTTTCCACTGACCCTTCTTGTCGGCGGTCTTCTTGTCCGAATTCTTTTTGTCGGTGGCTTTCTTGTCGTCGCCAGTCGCCGGTTTTGTCGCCGGTTTGTGCAGCGTCTTGTCTTCGGCTGGACGATCGCTGGCCGTCTGCGCCGCAACCTGCTTGGCAACGCCGGCGGCCTTGGCGGCGACGGCTTTGTCCTCCGCTTCCTGCTTCAAGCGGGCCAGATCGACGCTGCGCTGCTGCTTGCTCTTGAATTCGGCTTCCTGGATGGCGCGCAATTCGGCATTGCGGCGATCTTCCTCGGCGCGCAGGCGCTGCTGCTCTTCACCAATGATCGACGCCCGGGTGACCACTTTCTTGCCACCCGGTTTCGCTTCGCCAGCCGTACCGTTCTTGCCGCGGCCGGGGCTGGCCGGTGGCTGGTCGACGACGTTGACCGTTTCCGGCGCCGCCTCCACGACAGGCGGCGGCTGGTCGTCGGCGGTCATCGTCGGCTCGCTAACGGCTGGCTCGAGCGGCGCGGCGACGACCGGCGGTTCAGGTGGGGACGGTTCAACGAGCGGTTCGCGGGCTTCGGCGTCGATCGCCTCGACGACGGGCGGCACGGCTTCCTCGACCGCGATCGTCTGCACGGGCGCTGCCGGTTCGACACGCAGATCGGGCGCGTCACGTTTGACCAGCACCCGCTTCTTGCGGACTTCGACCTGCACGGTATGCGACTTGCCGTGCGCATCCTGGGCGCGGATTTCGCTCGTTTCCTTGCGCGTCAGGGTGATCTTGGTCTTCGCTTCGGTCTGCCCGCGCGAACGCCTTAGATAGTCGAGCAACCGGGATTTGTCCTGCTCGGACAACACGTCGTCGGAATGCTTTTTGGCCACCCCGGCCCGCTGCAACTGCTCGAGCAAGGTGCCAGCCGGCATCTTCAGCTGCGTGGCAAATTGGGCAACACTTGTTTGCGCCATATCAGTTCCTCTTTCCCACTTACTCGAACCAGTGCGCACGCGCCGTGGTAATTAATTGTTTGGCCCGTTGGGCATCGATGCCGGTCATTTCGGTGAGTTCGTCGACCGCCAGATCGGCCAAGTCGTCACGGGTCTTGATGCCGCTGCCCGCCAGCTTGCCGGCCAGCGCCTTGTCCATGCCGTCAAGCCCGAGCATGTCGTCGGCGACATCCTCGAGTTTCTCTTCGGTGACGATCGCTTCGGTGAGCAGGACATTGCGCGCCCGCTCGCGCAATTCCTGCACCGTCGCTTCGTCGAAGGATTCGATCTCGAGCATTTCGTGCAGCGGCACGTAGGCCACTTCCTCGAGTGTCGAGAAACCCTCGTCGATCAGGATGTTGGCCACTTCCTCGTCGACATCGAGTTTTTCCATGAATAGCACGCGGATGGCCGCCGCTTCGGCCTCGACGAGCGTCTTCGACTCTTCCTCGGTCATCAGGTTGATCGTCCAGCCGGTCAGTTCGGACGCCAGGCGGACATTCTGCCCGCCGCGGCCGATGGCCATCGCCAGATTCTGCTCGTCGACCACCACGTCCATGCTGTGCTTGTCTTCGTCGACGATGATCGAACTGACTTCGGCGGGCGCCAGCGCGCCGATGACGAACTGCGCCGGGTCAGCCGACCAGAGCACGATGTCGACCCGTTCGCCAGCAAGTTCGTTTGTCACTGCCGTGACGCGCATGCCGCGCATGCCGACGCAGGTGCCAATCGGGTCGATACGCTGGTCGTTTGATTTGACGGCGATTTTGGCGCGCATACCGGGGTCACGAGCGGCGGCCTTGATTTCCAGAAAACCGTCGTCGACTTCGGGCACTTCCTGCGCGAAAAGCTTAATGATGAATTCCGGCGCCGTACGCGAGAGTACGAGCTGCGGCCCACGCGCCGAACGGTCGATACGCAGCAGAAACGCTTTGACACGATCACCGACGCGCAGATTTTCGCGCGGGATCATCTGGTCACGCGGCAGGATCGCTTCGATCTTGCCGGTTTCGATGATCGCGTTGCCACGCTCCATGCGCTTGATGCTGCCGGTAACCAGATGCTCCTTGCGATTCAGGAAGTCGTTGAGGATCTGTTCGCGTTCAGCATCGCGGATTTTTTGCAGAATGACCTGTTTGGCCGCCTGCGCGCCGATACGCCCGAAATCGATCGGTTCGAGCGCCTCTTCGAGAAAGTCGCCGATTTCGACTTCTGGATCCTGCTTGATGGCGTCCGACAGCGGGATCTGATGCTCTTCGTGCAAATAGTCGCCGTCATCGACGATTTCCCAGCGTCGGAAAGTCTCGAAATCACCACTTTCACGGTCGACCACCACCCGCACATTGGCTTCGTCATGGGTGCGCTTCTTGGTCGCCGAAGCGAGCGCCAACTCGAGCGCACCAAAGACAATGTCCTTGGTCACGTTCTTTTCACGGGCCAGCACATCCACCAGCAGCAAGATTTCGCGGCTCATATTCTCATCACCTCCTAAACCTGCCTGTCATTCGCTTTCGTCAAATCGTAGCGGGGAATCAAGCGCGCCTTGTCGATGTCGTTCAGGTCGAACTCGAACTCTCCGGCGTCACTGCGTAGCAGGATACGTCCCGCCTGCACTCCCGCCAGCAGTCCGCTGAAATTGCGCCGGCCAGCCAGCGGCAGACGCAGCCTGAGGCTGATCTCCGAACCCGCGAAACGTTCGAAATCCGCCTCCTTTTTCAATGGGCGGTCCAGCCCCGGCGACGAAACTTCGAGACGGTCATAATCGACATCCTCGACGATCAACACGCGCGACAACTGGTTGCTGACCAGTGCGCAGTCCTCGATGTCCACGCCGCGCGGCTTCTCCGGCTTGTCGATGAAGACGCGCAAAACCCGGCCATGCTGGCTACGCTCGACATCGACCACCTGGTAACCCAAGCCGGCGACTGTTTTTTCAATAATTTCGTGAACATCCATGACTGCAAATAAAAAATGGGCGAAACGCCCATCCCGAAAAAATTGCCCCCTGGGGGGCGAGCGGAAAACCGTTGGATTATAACGAGAAAAACAGCGCAGGTAAATGTGCCGCGCGCTATTCGGGATTTGTTCGGAAACCCCGCCTGCCTCCATGCCTGCTCGCCGTTGAAAGAGGCCGTTGATGTATCAGCCGCACTTTCCGTCCTTGCCCGAACTCGTTGGCAATGTGAAAGTGGCAGGGTTGCTCGGCAAGCTGCTTGTAAACGGCCTGACCCGAGGCATATATGGCTGGCCCCATTTAGCGAATGACAAGAGGCACCCGCTGGCGAACTGCGTTCATCAGTTGACCAATGCCGGTTTTGCCGCCCTCCTTTCCTGTGCCTGTTTCTGCGATAGTGACCACATACAGATTCAGCCCGGTAGGGTCGCCGATGGTGAGGCAGGCGGCATCGTCCGCATTGAGAAAGTTGCCGCCATCGATGGTGGGCAGATCCTGGCTTCTGCTGATGGCTCGCAGGTGCTGGCCGCACCTCTGCCTGGTCACGCGGTTGCGGAAGACAAGGAAGCGAAAGACTTCGAGGTGTACCGCCCGAAGAATCGGACGGTCGAATACCTGCAAATGCTCATGCGAGGCGCGGGTATGCCGCCGGGCCGCCCCAAGGCAGGCGGCCGCCCCCTCGGGGCATAAGCGCTAACATAATAATGAGTGTTTTTTGCTACACTGCGCTCGATTG
>CAYRXO010000058.1:0-18587 GCA_964428215.1 uncultured Candidatus Accumulibacter sp.
TGTCATATTAAGTGTGGGGGCTGGCGGGAATAAATCTGCGTTTCCCTAAGGAAGCACTGATTAAATCGATTTTCGCCCCAAGATGGCAGCCTAACCCATTGGTTGTACTGATGTCGAAATTTTGTAACACGATTTAATCAGCGCTTCCCTAAAGTTTTTCCTCGCCGCTCCGTCAAACTGGACATCCGGTACTGAATCGTCAAAGACGTGCCATACAGGCCTCGCCCCTAGGGTAACGGCCTCAGTCGCGTGCATGGCGTTTCGACAAGGAAGCCTGTCGTAACGAGAACGCCTGAGGATTGTCCGCGTATGTATCTTTCCCACCGTCTGATCACCCACGGCCTGTTGGCACTTGCGACGATTTCCGTACCGGCACAGGCCGCATGGCAAGCCATCTCATCCGAACCAGGCAAGCGACTCGAACTGGATCGCAGCACGATTCGCAAGGACGACAGCGGCAAAACATTGGCTCTGGGCCGTGTCATCCTCGACAAGCCGATCACCGACGCCAAAACCGCCAGCACTTACCACATCATTCAGGCACTCAACCGTTACGATTGCAACGCACGCACCTACAGCACGGTCAAGCGCAGCTATTTCAAAGCCGAAGGTGAACTGTTGCGCGAGGAAGAAGTGCGCGTGCCGATCGAGACCCCGATCCGCAGCGGCATGATCGACGACAAACTGCTACGCGAGGTTTGCCGACCAAAATCCGCGCCGGAATCGGTCAATAGCGCCAGCCGTACCGTCGACAAGGTCAACGAAGCCGCCGGAGAGTTGCGCAAAGCCAACGAAGCCCTGCTGCAGAAAGAGATCAAACGCGCCAACATCCAGACGCCGACGCCCGAAAAAAGTGCGCCGACCAGCAAGAGCAGCGCAACAGCGGAATCGACGCCAGCCGAAACAACTCCGCACACTCCCCCCGCCGAAACGCACCGTCCACCACCAGCCCGCAAGCATCCGCCAGCGGCCAGAAAGCATGTCCGCACCACACTTGCCGCACATCCGGCACCCAAAGTGGAACAGACCGCGACAGCGCACCTGCCTGTATCAAAACAGGGTGCAGCCGGCCACCACACAGAGACACACTGGACGTACGAAGGGGCTACCGGCCCCGAGCACTGGGGGAGTTTACAGGCCGAGTACGCGGCCTGTGCTGCCGGCCACCGCCAGTCGCCGATCGACATCCGCGACGGTTTACCGGTCGACCTCGAAGCCATCCAGTTCAACTACCGTCCATCGCAATTCCGAGTCATCGACAACGGCCACACGGTTCAGGTGTCGGTCAGTGGCAGCCGGATCAGTCTGCTCGGCACTGATTACGAACTGATCCAGTTTCATTTCCACCGCCCCTCCGAAGAACGGGTAAACGGCAAGACTTTCGACATGGTCGCGCATCTGGTCCATAAATCGGAGGCAGGCAAACTGGCCGTGCTCGCCATCCTGCTCGAAAAGGGCAGCGAACATCCGTTGATCCAGACGATCTGGAATCATTTGCCCCTCGAGAAAAACGAATACGTCACCCCACCCGACGCACTGATCGACGTCGCACAATTGCTGCCCGTCGATCGCAGTTACTACACCTACATGGGTTCGATGACCACCCCACCGTGCACCGAAGGGGTACTGTGGCTGGTCATGAAACGGCCGCAGCAGATCTCTCCGAACGACTGGCCATTTTTTCCCGTCTTTATCGGCACAACGTCCGCCCGATCCAGCCAAACCATTCACGACTGATCAAGGAATCGCGCTAGCCACCCGCCAGATGACGGCAATCGGCAGCAAGAGGCGGGGGCATCCCCGCTGTTTTCCACATTACCTTGTCGACGGCGCGACATTGACAAGGAATTCGTGAGAATCCGCCTTCGAACGTCGGATTTTCTCAGCCAGTTCACGACTCCGCGCTGACAGCCGCGCTGTTTCCACCCCCTTGGCAGATGGAACATTCTGCCGTCAAACGCCGTTCTGGTAATAAATAACACCGAAATTGTGACCGATTCCTCAGCCAGCGACAGCCCGTCAGGCGACGACGGACTACACTGGAGACATGGAAACACAAGAAGCGCCAGGAAAGATGCAGGTGAATGAACAGCCTTCCCACGCTGCCGCGAAATTGCCGACAGTCAACCAGGCGTCTGTCGCTTCGCGATTGCAGGAAGCCAGCATCAAAACGGCCAAGATTCTAATCGTGCAACCGGATGAGGCGAGTGCCGATCTGCTGCAATCGTTCCTGATTGGTGCCGGCTACAGCAATATCGTCGCCACGCCCGACAGCCAGACCGTACCGACCTTGCTGACCGATTTCAAACCGGATGTCCTGTTGCTGGACAGCGACGCCCTGATCGGCTTGCACGGCGGCGACCTGCTCGACGCTTTGAACAACGAGCACCCTGGACAACAGCGACCATTGATGGTGCTCTCGGCCAACCTCGACCGGAAGCTGAAGCTGCGCATCCTGCAGCTGCGTAACACGCAACTGCTGGCCAAACCGGTCGATCCGGCCGAATTGCTGCTGCGTTTGCGCAATGCGCTGATCGCCAGGGCGCTGCAGGAACGCGCCGCTTTTCACGACGAACTGACCGGTCTGCCGAACCGCGAACGTTACTGCGACCGTCTGGACTGGGCAATCCGCTACACACAACGCTATGGCGGCGTCGGTGCCGTACTGCATATCTCGCTCGATCGTTTCCAACAGGTGGTGAACGCTCTGGGTTGGGGAGTTGGCGACCGACTATTGCGCGCCACCGCACAGAATCTGCTGCAAACGGTGCGCAGCACCGACACCATCTCGCGCAATAACGACCCGGAAGACAGTGAAGTGATGCTGTCACGTCTAGCCGGCAACGAATTCACCGCCTTATTGACCACCATCGATCGGCCAGACCGCGCCGCGATGATCGCCAGACGCATCCTGCCGAGCATTCAGACGCCATTCCGTGCCGGCAGCCACGAACTGATCAGCACCTGCTCGATCGGCATCGCCATCTTTCCCAACGACGGCAATAACCGCGACGACATCTTGCGTGCGGCCAACAACGCCTTGCAGCACGCGATCAACCAGGGCGGCAACACGTTCAATTTCTACGCCAAAGACCTCAACGACCGCGCCATCGAACGGCTGAACGTCGAGACCAACCTGCGGCGAGCCATTGAAAACGATGAATTGCGCCTGTACTACCAACCGAAAATCGACGTCGCCAGCGGACAGATCACGGGCGCCGAGGCGCTCGTACGCTGGCAGCATCCGACATTAGGCATCATCGGCCCCGTCGGTTTCATCACCGTTGCCGAAGAATGCGGCGCCATCCTGGCACTCGGCGATTGGGTGCTCAACGAAGCCTGTCGTCAATTCGACGAATGGCGCCAGGCGGGGCTCAAACTGCCTAGAGTCGCGGTCAATGTCTCGCTGCATCAGTTCCGGCAGGCCGATTTCGCCGAAAAAGTGGCCGGCATTCTCGCCGCACATGGCCTGGCGGGCCAGCACGTGGTACTCGAACTGACCGAAAGCGCGGTGATGGAAAACAGCGAACAAAGCCTGCGCTCGCTCGCTCGTCTGCGTGAACTGGACATCGAACTGGCCGTCGATGATTTTGGCACCGGCTACTCCTCGCTGAGTTATCTGACCCGTTTTCCACTCAGTGAATTGAAAGTGGATCGTTCGTTTCTCGCCAGCATCGAAAGCGACCGGCACAGCGCGACGCTGGTGGCAGCGATCATCTCGATGGGTCACCAACTCGGCCTGCGCGTCGTCGCCGAAGGGGTGGAAACAGGACAGCAACTGCAATTCCTGCGGGAACACCAGTGCAACGAATATCAGGGCTACTACTGCAGCAAGCCGCTACCAGTCGCCGAATTTCAAGCATTGCTGGCGGCCAATGCGCCCGCCTGAACGATCCGACGCGCGCCGGGCGAGTAGAAAATCGACCGGCAATTATTCCCTGACAGATCTACAGTTTTCCTGCCGGCTGCCGTTAGCGTAGTCAAGGATTGATGACGCAGGACGTGCAGAGGGGAGTACTGCCGCTCCAATCTGCCGCAAGACGCCACCGGAGACCCGCTCGCCCTGAAGTCGGCTGGCGGCGTCTTGCCTTGATTATTGCCCAGCAACATCTTTAATTAACAACACACCTCCGTATTGCACATGCTTGCCAGCAACACGTCTGCAACCCTTGCCGAGACGCCCTTCCTGATCCGCCGTCGCTCAACGGCAGATCGGTTTGCCGAAAGCAGACGAACTATCCGTATTCGCTAGACACAACCTGGCAACTAACCAGTTCGACGAAGGAAGGCTCGACGACTCGCCAGATTTTTTATTTCCCTTCAGGGAACCATGCATAACGACATGCTGAACTGGCCGCCCCAACCGCCACGGTCCACTGCAGGCGACGACCCGGCACGATCAGCGGCCGCCTTGACGACCTCCGCCACTTCGTCGCCGATGCAGCGCTGGATCGCCGATTACTGCGGGCGATCGACGATCGCTTCCTGTGCTGTCGTCGTCGGCCTGATCGCCGGCTCCGAACAGACCGAGGTGCTGGTCGAATGGCCGGTGGCTGGTGAACAGAATCAACCGTTGATCGGCTCAGCCTCAGCCGCTTTCAAGCGCGGACAGCCGCTGGTCATCGTCCCGCCCGTCGCACTGCCGGACGCCCAGTTCGAACGCATCGTCGCCCTGCCGTTGAAAAGCGCCGATCAGACGCGCGGCGCGGTAGCTATCGGCCTGCGCAGCACCGATGAAGCGCTGATTCAGGGCTTTCTGGCCGATCTGCAGCGCGCCAGCAGCGACCTGAGCACCTTGCTCGGCGGCCCTTCGACGGTCAAATCGATGGCTGCGACGCAATTGCTGCAATTGCAGGCCACCTTGCTCGCCCGCAGCCGCCTGCAGGACAGCGCGCTCGAACTGGTCAATGAACTGGCAGCGACGCTCTCTTTCGACCGTGTCAGTCTCGGCGTCATCGACGGCGCGCGCAACCGCATCGTCGCCCTCTCCTACAACGCCGAATTCAAGAGCAGCCAGGATTTGCTGCGCAGCCTGGGCGCGGCAATGGACGAAGCCGCCGACCAGGGCTGCACACTGGTGCATCCCTCGCGTCCCGGCGACAAACCGTTGATCGTACTGGCGCACGCCGCCTTGGCGATACGCAGCGGCACGGCGGTATGCAGCATTCCCCTGATCAAGGAGGGCCAGCCGGTTGGCGTACTGACTTTCGAACGCGCCGGCAGCACGCCGCCGCTGCAATCGGAAGTCGTGCTCTGCGAACATCTGGCCAGCCTGATCGCACCGATCATTGAACTTAAGCAACGTGCCGACCGCCCAATACGCGACCGGGCGCTGGAAGCGATCAGCAACACCTGGCAACGCATCCGCCACGGCGAAGAAGCGTGGCCACGCATGCTGCTGATCGGCAGTTTCGTCGCTCTACTCGCGCTGGCACTGCTGCCGCTGCCTTACCGCATCGGCGCGCCAGCGCATATCGAAGGCGCCGAACAACGCGTACTCGCCGCACCAATCGACGGTTTTCTGCGCCAGGCCAACGTTCGCCCAGGCGACGTCGTCAAAGCGCGCGACGTGCTGATCGAATTGGTAGACCAGGATCTGCAGCTCGAACTGCGCAAATGGCAAGGCGAACTGTCGCAGCAGGAAAACACCTTCATCGCCGCGATGGCACGCAACGACCGCGCCCAGTTCTCGGTCAGCCAGGCCAAGGCGGCCGAAGCGCGCGCGCAGCTCGAACTGATCCGCGGTCAACTCTCGCGCATGCAGGTGCTGGCGCCGATCGACGGCATCGTCATCAAAGGCGACCTGACACAGGCGATCGGCGCGCCGGTCCGCCGCGGCGAAGAACTGATGGTGCTGGCACCGCGCGGGCAATACCGGCTGATCATCGACGTCGACGAACAGGACGTCGCTGACGTCGCCGCCGGCGCGCACGGCCAGCTCGCCCTGTCGGCACTGCCGGGCGACAACCTCGATTTCAAGGTCGAGCGTGTCATTCCAGTAGCCACCAGCAAGGACGGCCGCAACGTTTTTGAAGTCGAAGCAACGCCGCTGGCAGTCAGCGACACCTTGCGGCCGGGCATGCAGGGCGTCGCCAAGATCCGCGCCGGCAGCCAGCCGCTGGCCTGGACGCTCAGTCACCGGCTGATCGACTGGTTGCGACTCAAGGTCTGGTCCTGGTGGGGATGAGCATGCCGCGCGCGCGACCGAACCACACCGGCAGGCCATGCGGCCGGCCATTCACGCCATTTTGCTGAGATGAGCGGCAGCCTGTTCAGCGAGCAGTGGTACCGCGTCGCCGGCATGAAGCCACGCCTGCGCGCGCAGGTCAAGGTGCAGCGCCAGCGCTGGCGCGATCAGCTGTGGTACATCCTCTCCGACGACGCCACCGGCCGGCATCACCGGATCAACGACGCCGCTTATCAGTTGATCGGCCGCTGCGACGGCCGGCAGACGGTGCAACAGGTCTGGGACGTCGTTCTCGAGGCGCTCGGCGACAGTGCGCCGACGCAGGACGAAGTCATCGATCTGCTGGCCAGGCTCTACGACGGCGAATTGCTGCAGTTCGACCGGACACCCGAAGTCGACGTCCTGTTCCTGCGCCAGAGCGAACGCACGTTCAGCCGCCAGAAGGCGATGGTCAACCCGCTGTCCTTCCGTCTGCCGCTCGGCGACCCGACACGCTGGCTGGCGCGGCTGCAGCCGCTCGGGGACATCCTCTTCCGGCCATTCGTCTTCTGGCTCTGGCTGGTCGCGGTGCTGCTGGCAGCAATCGCCGCGTTGACCCACTGGGACAGCCTGCAAAACCACGCGACACTGCACCTGCTGACGCCGCGCTATCTGGCGCTGAGCTGGATCTGCTTCCCACTGATCAAGACGCTGCACGAGATCGGCCACGGCCTGGCGGTCCGTCACTGGTCGGGCGAGGTACACGAATTCGGCGTCTCGCTGCTGGTTCTGGTGCCGGCCCCCTACGTCGATGCCACGGCTGCCTCGGCGTTTCTCGGGCGCAGCGAACGCGTACTGGTCAGCGCCTCGGGAATCATGGTCGAACTCGGTCTGGCGGCGCTGGCGATGCTGGTCTGGCTGAACAGCGAAGCGGGCTGGATCAAGGACATCGCTTTCGTCGTCATCTTCATCGGCAGCGTGTCGACCCTGCTCTTCAACAGCAACCCGCTGCTGCGTTTCGACGGCTATTACATCCTCACCGACCTGCTCGACCTGCCCAATCTGTCCAGCCGCAGCACTACCTACTGGATGCACCTGCTCCGCAAACACCTGTTGCGCCTGCCCAGCGACACGCCGCAGATTGGGTACGGTGAACGAAAATGGCTGCTCTTTTACGCACCGCTTTCCTTGCTCTACCGCGTGCTGATCAGCCTGCAGATTCTGTTGTGGATCGGCGGAAAATGGTTCATCCTCGGTGTGCTCACCGGCGTCTATCTCCTGTTCAGCACCTTGCTGCAACCGCTGCTGCGCTGGGCACGGCAATCGCTGCACAGCGCCGCCCCGGGTCGTGAAAGCAGCCGTCTGCGCTGGCAGCTGGCGCTGCTGACCCTCGGTCCCGGCCTGCTGCTCTTCGCCCTGCCCTTCCCCTTCACCACGCTGGCACCGGCGGTCGTCTGGCTGCCCGATCAGGCTTATATCCGTCCGGAAGTCGACGGTTTCGTCAACCGCCTGGTCGCGCAAGACGGCCAACTGGTCAAAGCCGGCGACCTGATCGCCGTGCTCGACAACCAGGAACTGGTCGCCAACCGCGACCGCGTCGAAAGCCGCCTGCTCGGCCTGCGCGCCGAACATTACCAGTTGCTGTTGCGCGACCCGCTCGGCGCGCAGAATCAGGCCGAAGAAATCCAGCGCACCGAAGCGGAACTGGCACGCGCCGACGAACGGCTGGCGCAGTTGCAACTGTTCGCCAAAAGCGCCGGTCGGCTGGTGATCCCACGCCAGAGCGACCTGCCCGGCCGATTCGCCAAACAGGGGTCGCCGCTCGGCTATGTGCTCGCCGAGGGCGACGCCTTGATCCGCGCCGCCGTGCCGGTCGAAGACGCCTTCCTGGTCCAGCAACAGACCGTCACCGCCGAAGTCCGCCTCAGCGAGCACGGCCAGAGCGAAATGCGCGCCACCCTGCGCCCCGGTGTGCAGGCGGCGACCCGCCGGCTACCAAGTCCGGCGCTCGGCGACCGCGGTGGCGGCCCCTACACCACCGACAGCGGCGACAAGGACGGCGTGATGTTGCTCGAACCGGTCTTTCTGTTCGACCTTACGTTGCCCGGCGAAGTGCTCGAGCGCGTCGGCCAGCGGGCCTGGGTACGTTTCGATCACGGTTTGCAGCCACTGGCGACGCAGGCGTACCGCCGCCTGTCGCAACTGTTCCTCAAACATTTCAACCCGGTTGATTGAGCACGCCGCATGAAAAGCACCGTCTTGCCATCCCCCGGCCTGCTCTGGGGAGCCTATCCAGAACGCCGCAGAAAGTCGCGCGGCAGCGTCCTGCCCGCCTGTCTGCAAGTCGCCGGCGATCAGCCGCTGCGCGCCTGGGAAACGCTCGGCCAAAGGCGGCTGGTGAGCCAGGTGCGTGCGCACGAGCGGCAATTCGCCCTGTTCGACGAGCAGGCTTTCGATGCCGAAGTGCGCGCCTTGCGCCCGCTGCTGCGCCGTGACGGTCTCAACGGCGCAGCAGCGATGCGCGCCTGCGCCCTGCTTTCCGAAGCCTGCCGCCGCGAACTCGGCTGGCAACTCTACGACACGCAGCTGATCGCCGCGCGTATCGTTCTCGACAACCGCCTGGCCGAAATGGCCACCGGCGAAGGCAAGACGCTGGCCATCGGCGCGGCGGCCGCCATCGCCGCCCTGTCCGGCATGCCGGTGCATGTGATCACCGCCAACGACTACCTGGTCGGCCGCGACGCCGATACGCTGCGCCCGCTCTACCGCCGGCTCGGCCTGTCGGTGGGCTGCATTACTCATGATCTCGATCCTGCCGACCGCCGCAACGCCTACGCCTGCGACATCGCCTATTGCACGGCCAAGGAACTGGTTTTCGACTACCTGCGCGATGGCATGCGCCGCACCCGCGGACAACTGCACTGGCATCTCGAACAACTCTGCGGCACTGCCGGTCCGGCGCCACTGCTGCGCGGCTTGTGCATGGCTATCGTCGACGAAGCCGACAGCATCCTGATCGACGAAGCGCGCGTGCCCCTGATTCTCGCGCAGGCCATCGGCAACGCGCAGGAAGAAGCTTTTCTGCAGCGGACGCTGGCGCTGACCGATCGTCTGCGCGCCGGCGTCGACTTCATTTTCGACCGCGCCACCCAGCATATTCATCTGACCGCCAGTGGCCGCGAACAACTCGAACGCGTCGCTGAAGCGCCTGGCGCCGCCTGGCGAAACCGTCTGCATCGCGAAGAAACGGTCCGTCAGGCACTCGCCGCACGCCATCTCTATCAGCGTGACCACCACTACCTGGTACGCGACGACAAGGTGCACATCATCGACGACACCACCGGCCGCACCGCCCCGGGCCGGCTGTGGTCGCGCGGCCTGCACCAGATGATCGAAATCAAGGAAAGCTGCCCGCTGAGTGCGCCGCAAACCACCGCGGCGCAGATCACCTACCAGCGCTTTTTCCCGCGCTACCTGCGGCTTGGCGGACTCAGCGGCACGCTCGATGAATCCCGCCAGGAACTGCTGGCGGTCTACGGCCTGCCGGTACGCCGCGTGCCGCTGCGCAAACCTGATCAGCGCCGCGTACTGCCCAGCCGCCTGTTCGCCGACCAACAGACGCTGTGGCAAGCCGTCGCCCACCGCTGTGCCGAACTGCAGGCGGCCGGCCGACCCTTACTGATCGGCACCGAATCGGTTGCCGATTCCGACGCTCTGTCGGCGCGCCTCACCGCCGCCGGACTGCCGCACGTCGTGCTCAACGCGCGTGACGACCGGCAGGAAGCGCAGATCGTCGCCCAGGCCGGCCAGCCGGCACGCATCACCGTCACCACCAACATGGCCGGACGCGGCACCGACATTCATCTCGAAGACAGCGTCGTCGAGCAAGGGGGTTTGCACGTGATCAATTGTCAGCTCAATGCCTCACGGCGGATCGACCGCCAGTTGGCTGGCCGCTGCGCCCGCCAGGGCGACCCGGGCAGCGTCGAAACCTGGCTGTCGCTGGACAACGCGCTGTTCCGCCGCAACTGTCCGTCGTGGCTGCTCGATCGCCTGCAGCCGCACACCCCCCGTCTTGGCGACTGGCTGGTGCGCCAGTTGGCCGGCGGCGCGCAACGCTGGGAAGAAGCGCGCCACTCACTGCAACGCCGTCGATTACTCGAATACGACAAAAACATGGAGCGACGGCTCTCCTTCGGAGGACGCTCGGAATAACGATGATTGCTGAAATTTGGCGGCAGCGTACCGCCCAAGTCGTCAAGCACTCACCCGGAGCCGCGGGCCATTCGCCGCTCGACCGTCTCCGCACGCCCCATCGCCTGCTCGCACTGGCTCTCGCCGGCGCGCTCAGCACGCCGGCCGGCGCGGCACAGCCGCTCGGCTGCCTGATCGAACCCGAACGCACGGCCGACATCGGCAGCCAGGTGGTCGGCGTCATCGAAACGATCACCGTCGAACGCGGCGACCGGGTCGGCAAAGGCCAGGTCCTGGCAATGCTGCACGCGCAGTCGGAACGCGCCGCCGTCGGCGTCGCCAAAGCCAAGCTCGAAGCCGACGCCGACGTCAAGGCCGCCGAAGCCAGCGCCGCCTTCGCCAGACAGCAATTGAAACGTTCCGAAGATCTGTTCGAAAAGAACTTCATTTCCCGCCAGGCGCTCGACCAGTCGCGCACCGAGGCCGACGTCAGCCAGCAAAAACTCGGTCAGGCGCGCGAACAGAAACGCGTCGCCGACCGCGAACTCGGCTACGTCCAGGCACAACTGGCGCAACGGCAGATTCGCAGCCCCTTCGACGGCATCATCGCCGAACGCTATCTGTCACCCGGCGAGCGCATCGAGGAGAAACCGCTGCTGCGTCTGGCACAGGTACACCCCTTGCGCGTACAGGTCGTCGCGCCGGTCGGGCTGTACGGCCAGATCGGCGTCGGCGATCACGCCGCCGTCCTGCCGGAAATGCCGAATGGCCAGCCGCATACCGCCACCGTCGTCCAGGTCGACAAGATCGTCGATCCCGCGAGCAACACCTTCCGCGTCGTGCTGCACCTGCCCAACCCGGATCTCGCCCTGCCCGCCGGCCTGCGCTGCAAAGCCGATTTCTCAGCCCCTGCCCAGGCCACCGCCCGTCTGCTGCCGCCACCCGTCGCCAGACCCGCAACCACCGCAAGCGAAAACCCGGCACCAACTGCCGCCAGCGCACCGGCGACGACCACGCCGCCACGCGACAGCGCCGTCCCGGAAGGCAAAGCCAGCGCCACCCTGATCAATGTCCCGTCGCTGTCGTCGCTGCCGGCAGTCACCTCGATCAGCGCCCCCGCGGCGGGCGCATCACCTGATGCGACTGCCGAAGCGCAGCTCCTGCGGCAATCGGCAATTTCCGCCATCAATGCCGATCATTTCGCCGGCCGACAAGCGGCGAGCGGCAAAGCGTCCCCTAGTCCGACATCGTCGATAACGCCTCCGCCAGCCGGCCCAAACCCTGTGCAGACACAGGCAGTGATCCCGGATTCGGGCAGATCGGCCACAACGAGCGACGTACGGTCCACACATCTCGCCGCGCTCAGCGTGCCGGCCGACAGCGCACCGGAGCCGATCCTCCTGCGTCAGTCGGCACTCGCCGCGGTCAATGCCGATTATTTCGCACAACGCAATACGGCGAGCGCCAACGACAAACCGGTCGCCGCATCGACAGTGCAACAAGTTTCCGGCCCGATCACCTCTCCCACCGCCCCGCCGGCAGAGCGTTCCGGCGCAATCGTCACCGAGGTGCAAACGACGCCAGCCAATGACGCCAACGGCGCAATCGTCCAGGCTCTCGACCGTTGGCAAAACGCCTGGTCGAACAAGGACCTCGACGCTTACCTCGCCTGCTACGCCGCCGACTTCCGCACGGCCGACGGCCGACCCCTGGCCGCCTGGGCCAGCGAGCGCCGGCAGCGTTTCGCCGAAAGCGGCGCCATCCATGTGCTCTACGACCAGTTGCAGATCAATCTTGCCGACGGCGAACACGCCCGCTTGCGCTTGCGGCAGCACTACAGATCGGGCAAGGAAAAATTCTTCACCAGTAAAGAACTGCAACTGGTGAGGCGCGACGATCGCTGGCTGATTGTCAGCGAGAAAAAACAGAATTGAATTGGCGTCATGAGTTGGCCAGTTGACCACCAGAAACGCCATCAGGAAAGCGCTGAAAACATGGCCGCACGGGATGACGCACAAGGCGCGCGACTCGCAGCCATTCAATCGGCGCTTCCCTAAGCGCAATTTGTCGCACCCAGGTACCCATCGAAGGAGGTCACGCGCATGAACGCCCGCCTGCCATTCCGCAAGCGGCCGGTGGTTGAGGAACTCGAACCCCGGCTACTCTATTCCGCTGATCTCTCTTTGCTGCACCTCGCCGCCGACAGTCCTGCCGAAGTCCGCCTGCTGGAAACGACGCTGCCACCGAGCGCGGCGCCGGTCGTCAGCCAGTCACAGAGCGAAAAACGGCACGAACTGGTGATCATCGACGGCGGCATCGCCGACTGGCCCGACCTGCTCGCCGACCTGCCCGGCGACAGCGGCGATGGACGCACGCTCGACATCGCGCTGCTCGACCCGAAGCGCGATGGCCTGCAGCAAATCAGCGACATTCTGACGCAATATCAGGATCTGGCGGCAGTGCACATCCTCAGCCACGGCGCCAGCGGCGAAATACAACTCGGCAACACCGTGATCGACCGGCAGACGCTGGACGCCAACGCCGAACTGATGCAGCGCTGGGGGCAGGCGTTGACCGCCGACGGCGACATGCTGCTCTATGGCTGCGAGGTCGGCGCCGATGCCGCCGGCCAGAGCTTCATCGCCGAATGGGCCAAGCTGACCGGCGCCGACGTCGCCGCCAGCGACGATCCGACCGGTGCCGCGGAACTCGGCGGCGACTGGCAACTGGAAAGCAGCAGCGGCAACATCGACAGCGTCGTTCTCGCCGCCGAACCCTGGCAGGGCACGTTGGCGATAACCGCCCAGGGCAGCGAGACGCGCGTCAACACCACCACGACCGGGGTGCAGACGAACTACTGGGGCGGCAAGATCGCCGCCATGGATGCCAGCGGCAATTTCGTCGTCGTCTGGGAAGACGAAGGCGGCGCCGACGGCAGCGGCTACGGCGTCTATGCCCAGCGCTACAACGCCGCCGGCGCCACCCAGGGGGCGCAGTTCAAGGTCAACACCACCACTGCCGGCAACCAGACCACCCCCAGCGTGGCGATGGACGCGAGCGGCAACTTCGTCGTCACCTGGACCGACGAGAACGCCAAGGACGGCAGCAGCTACGGCGTGTACGCCCAGCGCTACAACGCCAGCGGCGTCGCGCAGGGCGCCGAGTTCCGAGTCAACACCACCACCGCCAACCAGCAGTACCTGTCCAACGTCGCCTACGACGGGTTGGGCAACTTCATCGTCACCTGGACGTCGTTCGGCCAGGACGCGGCGAGCACCAACGGCGTCTATGCCCAGCGTTACAACGCCAGCGGCGTCGCGCAGGGCGGCGAATTCCGCGTCAACACGACCACCGCCAACGGCCAGTGGGGTCCGTCGATCGCCGCCGACGCCAGCGGCAACTTCCTGATCGTGTGGACCGACGACGCGCTCGACGGCTCCGGCGCCGGCGTCTACGGCCAGCGCTACAACGCCAGCGGCGTCGCGCAGGGCGGCGAGTTCCGCATCACCACCACCACCACCGGCGACCAGTCCGTCCCCTACGTCGGCACGCTCGGCACGAGCTACGTCGTGGCCTGGACCGATGCCGGCGCCGACGGCTCCGGCCGGGGCGTCTTCGCCCAGCGGCTGGACGCCACCGGCACCAAGCTCGGCAGCCAGTTCCAGGTCAGCACCACCTCGGCCAGCGACCAGTTCGCCACCGGCGTCGCCCCCGTGGGCAGCGGCTTCGTCGTCGCGTGGTCCTCGCTGTCGCAGGACGACGGCAACGACTACGGCGTCTATGCGCGCCAGTTCGACGCCTCCGGCAACGCGCTGACCGGCGAGGTTCGCGCCAACACCACCGTCGTCTACGGGCAGATCTACGCGAGCGTCGCCGGCAACAGCGCCGGCCAAGCGTTCGTCGCCTGGTGCGGCAACGGCCCCGGTGATACCAGCGGCGTGTTCTTTCAGCGCTACGCCGCCTCGCTGCCCGGCTTTGCCGTCACGCCCACGGCCGGCCTGAGCGTGAGCGAGAACGGCAGCACCGCCAGCTTCAGCGTGGTACTGAATACGGCACCGACGGCCAACGTGACGGTACCCGTCGCCAGCAGCGACACCAGCGAAGGCACGGTGTCCACCGCGTCGCTGACGTTCACGACGGCCAACTGGGCCACGCCGCAGACCGTCATCGTCACCGGCGTCAACGACGCGCTGGTCGACGGTTACCAGCCCTTCACGCTGGTGCTCGGCGCGGCCAGCAGCAGCGACGCCGCCTACAACGGCCTGAACCCGGCCGACGTGCAGGTCGCCAACGCCGACGACGACATTGCCTACGGCCTGATCACCGTCGACACCACGGCTGACACCGCCGACGGCGACACCTCGTCGCTGGCGGCGCTGGCGGCCAACCGCGGCGCCGACGGCGCCATCAGCCTGCGCGAGGCCATCACTGCGGCCAACAACACGGCCAACGACGCGGGTGGCCCTGATCGCATCCTCTTCGGCATCGCCGGCACCGGCACCCACACGATCACCCTGAGCAGCCTGCTGCCCAACATCACGCAAGCCGTCATCATCGACGGCACCACCGACGACAGTTATGCGGCTAACAGCAATCGGCCCGCCATCGAGATCGATGCCAACAGTCTGGCCGGCAATGCACTCACGCTGGCCAATGGTTCCGCAGGAAGCACGGTGCGCGGATTGTCCATCGGCGGGGCAGCCAATTACGGTCTATACCTCGACACAGGTTCGGACGGCGACACCATTCAGGGCAATTACATCGGCGTGCGTGCCGACGGCACCACCGCACGGGCGAACACCTTGGGGGGGGTGTATGTCGTTTCCGCCAGCAATCTGGTGGGCGGCACGACAGCCGCCACCCGCAACGTCTTGTCTGGAAACGGAAACGCCGGACTGTCCCTCATTGGCTCCTACAACGTCGCCACCGGCAATTACATCGGCACCACCTGGACAGGCCTCACGGCGCTGCAAAATGCCTACGACGGCGTCGATGTGATCGGAAGCGGCAACCGGATCGGCGGCACAACCGCGGCTGAACGCAACGTCATTTCCGGCAATGGCCGCCAGGCGATCGAGATCATGACCGGCTCTGGCACCCTCGTCCAGGGCAATTACCTCGGCGTGGGCGTCGATGGCGCGACGGTCCTTGCCAATACAAGCGGCGCAATCTGGTTAGGCTTGAACGCCAAGAACAGCACGATTGGCGGCACCGCCGCCGGCGCCGGCAACATCATCGTTGGCAACAACGGCACGTCGACCAAGGGGGCGATTTACACCAACTCCACCGTCACCGGCATCGCCATCCTCGGCAACAGCATCTACAACAACTACGGGCTCGGCATCGATCTCAACGGCGATGGCGTCACCGCCAACGACGCTGGCGATGCCGACAGCGGCCCCAACAATCTCCAGAACTTCCCGGTCCTGACCTATGCCGCAACCGATGGTGCCGGCACCGCCTACCTGGGCGGCAGCCTGAACTCCACGGCCAACAGCTATTACCGCATCGAATTCTTTGCCAACACCGCCAATGACGCTTCCGGCTACGGTGAAGGCCAGCGCTATCTGGGCTATGCCAATGTTGCCACCGACACCTCGGGCAACGCCAAGATCAGCGCCACCCTGTCGGCCACGCTGACCGCCGGTGAGTTCGTCACCGCCACCGCCACCAAGAGCGACGCCACCTACAGCAGCTTCACGGACACCTCGGAGTTCGCGCTCGACATCACCGCGAAGCAGATGTTGCTGGTCACGACCACCAGTGATGTAGCCGACGGCACCACGACCTCCATCGCCAACCTGTTGGCCAATAAGGGCGCCGACGGCAAGATCAGCCTGCGCGAAGCCATCACCGCCGCCAACAACACGGCCAATGGCGGTTCGCTGGACGCGATCGGCTTTGCCATCGCCGGCACCGGGGTACACACCATCACGCTGGGCAGCGCGCTGCCGCAGATCACCGACGGGGTGGTCATCGACGCCACCACCGACGACAGCTTCGCGGCCAACGGCAACCGGCCGGCGATCATCCTCGACGGCGGCAACGGCAACTTCGACGCCCTGTCGCTGACCGCCACCGCCGACGGCGGCATGATCCGCGGCCTGGTGATCCGCAACTTCCAGCAGGACGGCATCCAGATCGCCGCCGGCAGCGACGGCAACACCATCGCCGGCAACTACATCGGCAAGCTCGGCGCCGACGGCCTGGTCGGCGGCACTGGCCTGGGTGCCGCGGGCATCTACGTGCTCGGCGCCAACACCGTCATCGGCGGCACCACGGCGGCCGACCGCAACGTCATCAGCGGCAACGCCAACGGCATCGTCGTCGATGGCGCCAGTGCCACCGGCAACGTGATCGCCGGCAACTACCTCGGCACCGATGCGACCGGCAACACTGCGCTGGGCAACACCTTTGACGGCATACGGCTGCAGAACGGCGCCACCAACAACACCATCGGCGGCAGCGCTCCCGGCGCCGGCAATGTCACCTCCGGCAACAGCAGCGACGGCGTGCAGATCGAGGGCGAGACCACCGACGGCAACGTCATCAAGGGCAACCGCATCGGCGTCAATGCCGCCGGCACCGCCGCGATGGGCAATCTCGAGGACGGCATCCTGATCAACGCTGGGGCCGACAACACGACCATCGGCGGCAGCGGGGCCAACGATGGCAACTGGATTGCCGCGACCGTCTACTTCGGCATCGAGCTCTTCGGCAGCAGCACCGGCACCGTCATACAGGGCAACCGCATCGGCACCGACCTCGCCGGCACTGCCAACTGGGGCACCGGCGAGAGCGGCATCCTGATCAGCGACGGTGCCGCCAGCAGCCTCGTCGGCGGCACCGGTGCCGGAGAGGGCAACGTCATTGCCTACAGCGGCCAGACCAACCCCACCTACACGGCCGGCGTCGCGCTGTTGACGACCAGCGGCAACAGCAACGCCATCCTCGGCAACCAGATCTACAACAGTGTCGGTGTGGGCATCGACCTGGCCAACAACGGCGTCACCGCCAACGACAACAACGACGCCGACAGCGGCGCCAACAACCTGCAGAACTTCCCGGTGCTGACCGCGGCGCAGCCCATTGCCGGCGGCACCCAGGTCACGATCACCGGCAGCTTCAGCAGCACCGCCAGCAGTTATTTCCGGCTCGAATTCTTTGCCAATGCCGCCAAGGATTCGAGCGGCTATGGCGAGGGCCAGCGCTATCTGGGATTCGTCAATGTGGTGACCAACGCCTCGGGCAACGCCACCATCAACAACACCCTGACCGCCGCCGTCGCGACCGGGGAGTTCATCAGCGCCACCGCCACCAAGTCCAACTCCGGCTACACCGCTTACACCGACACCTCGGAATTCAGCGCCGTCGTGGTAGCCAACAACGCGCCGACGCTCGTCGACACCGCGCTCAGCATCAGCCAGAAGGAAGACGATCCCGTACCCACCGGCGCCGTGGGCACCCTCACCGGCACCCTCATCGGCGCGCTCACCGGCGGCATCAGCGACGTCGATGCGGGCGCGCTCAAGGGCATCGCCGTGACCGCTGCGGTGCAGACCAGTGGCACCTGGTACTACAGCACCGACGACGGCGGCACCTGGTCGACCCTGGGCACCCCGTCCACCGCCGCCTCGCGCCTGCTGGCCGATGACGGCTCGACGCGCCTGTACTTCAAGCCCAACGCCGACGTCAACGGCACGCGAGCCGGCGTCCTGACCCTGCGCGCCTGGGATCGCAGCACCGGCACCAACGGCGGCACGGCAGACACCACCACCACCGGCACGACGACGCCGTATTCCATTGCCACCGACACGGTGGACGTGATCATTGCGGCCGTCAACGACGCCCCGGCGTTCAGCTTGCTCGACGGCGTGGCGGCCTATTCCGAAGGCGGCGCCGCCGCGGTGCTGGACAGCAACGTCACCGTCACCGATCCCGAGTTGACCCTCAGCAATTACGCCGGCGCCACGTTGACGCTGACCCGCAGCGGTGGCGCGAATGCCCAGGACGTTTTCGCCGCCACCGGCACTCTGTCGGCGCTGACCCAGGGCAATGCGCTGGTCGTCAGCGCCACCACCATCGGCACCGTCACCACCAACAGCGGCGGCACCCTGGTGTTGACCTTCAATGCCAGTGCCACGCAGGCGCTGGTGAACTCCGCTTTGCAGAAGATCGGCTACACCAACAGCAGCGATGCCCCGCCCGCCAGTGTCACCATCGCCTG
>CAYRXO010000059.1:0-18445 GCA_964428215.1 uncultured Candidatus Accumulibacter sp.
TCATTGACAGATCTTTCTGCACGTCTTCGATGAGGGTCATTGACAGATCTTTCTGCACGTCTTCGATGATTTCCGCCAGTTCGTACGGCCGTTCCTGCTCCGAGCTTTGATCAACCGAGCTGCGCTTGAAACGGCGCACCATTTCCGCCGCGCGATGCAGGTTGCGCAGTGTCAGGTCGGCGGTTTCGTTGAGCAGGTCGAGATTCTGCTGCAGGATCTCCTCCTCGATTTGATCATGGCGCAACAGCTGATTCAGCTGGCCGACCAGTTGATGTGAGTGCGAAGCCGCACCAACGGCGATGCCGATCGGGGTGTTCAGCTCGTGGGCGAATCCGGCGACCGTCCGGCCGAGCGAAGCCATTTTTTCCGCTTCGAGCAGTTTTTGTTGTTCCTCCCGCAAGCGCTGGTTGGCATTGATCAATTCTCGGGTGCGTTGGATGACGCGTTGCTCGAGAGTCAGGTTGAGCGTGGATAGCGATTGCTGCGCTGCGAGCAGGTCGTCGTTTCGGTCGATCAGATTGCTGTACAGCCGGCGCAAGGCGACGAGAAGAATTTCGGTGCGCGGATCGGCGGCACAGTGGTCGGCAGCGAATGCGGCTTCTGGCGTCGCACCGGAGTGAATCGCCGCCACCTGTCGACCGAGCGCCTGATCGTCACCAAGAATGTGGAAAATCAGCCAGTTGACGAGAAAGTCGAGCAACTGCTGCAGGTTGAGCGTTTCCTGGCGTGCGCGACGTTGCTGCCATTCGTTGATCTGGGCGACAAAGCGCTGATGCGTGGCGTGATGTACCTCGACATGCGCGGCAGCGACCTGTTCGCGCAGCATGATTTCTTCTTCGCTGGCAAAGTGGTAGACCGCATAGTCGGCCAAAGCCGCCAAGGTTTTATCGATCAGCGCCGGATCCTTGCTTGAAATGCGCCGACCGAAACGGTTGATCAGCTGGAGCAGACGACGGTGCTGGCCATCGATGACCGGCATGCCCGTTGCAAAGAGCGGAGAGCATGCGAAAGTATTCATAGATGCGCTCCTCTCGGTCACTCCGTCCGCGTACGCGGGCCGGGTGCCCCCGGACGAACGGAGTGGGGTATGGGCGATGACCTCTGCCGTCCCGTTGACGCGCAATCGAATCGTTGCGGCAATCTTCGGGTAACGCTGACCAAATGGCGGCACGGGAGGAAGCGCAAAGCGAAAGGCGCGCCGCCGCCGAGATGCCCGGATAGGTGGGCGAGATGGCGCGCACCATACAACACCGCGCTTCGCCCGCGCTGTCATTTGGTCAGCGTTTCCTCAGTGTAGTTGACGGAAGGTCAGGTTGCGGCCCGGAGGATGCAGGAACGGCTCGTTCGCCCGGCTCGCCGATTTTTGCACCTTCGTTCAGGAATTGCTGCCAGAAGCGGAATAAAAAACATAGTGTCCGCCGCCGGCCGATTTGGCCTGGTACATTGCTTCGTCGGCGTGCTTGAGCAAGGTCGCCAGATCGGTTCCGTGCTGCGGAAACAGGCTGATGCCGATACTCGGTGCACTTTGCAACTCATGCGGACCGATCGGATACGGCCGCGAAAGTTCCAGCAGGATTTTGTCGGCGGTACAGGCGGCGGTCGCCGGCCCCTGGTCGTCGCAGAGTACGAGGACGAATTCGTCACCCCCCAGACGGGCTACGATATCACTGGCGCGCACGCTCTTCGTCAAGCGGGTGGCCACGGCGATCAACAGGCTGTCACCGACGGCGTGGCCCAGTGTATCGTTGATCGCCTTGAAGCGGTCGAGATCGAGAAACAGCACCGCCAGACCGCGTTTTTCGCGGCGGGCAAGCGCCAGCGCGCGCGCCAGGGCGCTTTGCAGATGCAGACGGTTAGCCAGTCCGGTCAGACTGTCGCGGTGCGCCTCCTGGCGCATCCTCTCCTCGGCGGCTTTTTGTTCGCTGATGTCGGCGTAAATGCCGATGAAGAATTCGCTGTTGCCCTGCGGACCGGTGACACGCGAAACGGTCAGCGATTGTGGGCGCTGGCAGCCGTCATTGCTTTGCAGAAGGACTTCATGTTTGGCCAGATCCGGATTGTTCGATGTAGCGAGCAGCTGACGAAAATCTTTGGCGGCCGCCGAACGTTGCGCCAGGAAGAAACCGGTATCCTGCCCACGCACGTCATTGATGCCGTAACCGGTGACACGTGTGAACGCCGGGTTGACGTCGATGATCCGGTTGTCGCGGTCGGCCACCAGGATCGCTTCGCCACAGGCGCGGAAGACATGCGCCGCCAGCCGCAACTGTGCTTCGTCGCGTTTGCGTTGCAGCAGGTTGCGGATACGCACCCGCAACAGCGATGCGACCACCGGCTTGCTGAGATAGTCGTCGGCACCGAGATCGAGACCTTGCAGCTGCGTTTGCTCGGAAGCGTCGGCGCTGATGAAAATGACCGGAATGCCGGCGGTTTCGGGGCTTTGTCGCAATTCGCGCAGGACGTCGATGCCGCTGATTTCGGGCATCATCACGTCGAGCAGGATCAGATCCGGTGAGTCGCTGTGTTTGGCCAGGCCGATGGCCGTCCGGCCGCTGGTCGCCGTCTTTATGCGGTAGTCGGCACGCAACGCGGCTGCCAGCACGTGCAGGTTCGACGGGATGTCGTCGACCAGCAACAGCAGAGGTTTGGCGTCGGTTGAGGAGGGTGGCGAGTCCGTGCTTATCGGGGTCATCAAGTTACCTTGCCGGATTGGCCCGAGCCAACGTGACTGGAGTCGGTGGGCGGAGAAGCATTTCCTTTAAATTTATAGGCTATTGCGGGTTCGGCTGCCAAAGTTTCGACGATGTGCAGCGCCGCATCGTGATCGAACTGATCGATAGCGCTCAGCAGCCGGGAGAGCGGAGTCACCAGATCATTGCGCTGCGCTTCGTGTTGCAGCGCGCTCAGAACTTCCTCGGGGATCAACTCGCTTTCCTGCAAATGGTGACGTACCGTCGCCAGCAAGGTCGGCAATGACGTCGCCGGTGGCGTGGTACCGGCGAGCACCGTCAGTCTGAATTGATTTTCGATCGCGGCCCGTGCTCGTGACAGATCCTCGATCAACGCCGTGCGGGCGAGCGACGGCTTGTTGCTGCGCAATTCGTTTTCCAGTTCGGCGGCGGCATTGGCGACGCACTGGATACCCAGGTTGCCGGCAACGCCCTTGAGCGCATGCGTCAGTGCAATGGCCGTTTGCGAGTCGGCATCGGCGATCGCCCGATCGAGACGCTCTGGCAAATCGGCCATTTCTGCACAGAAATTGCGCAACAATCGCTGTAACAGGGTCGCATTGCCTTCGACCCGACGTAACGCGGTATGGATCTCGAAATCCGGGGCCGTCAGCAAGGAAAAGTTCCGGATGTCGGTGAGTATGGCCGACGCTTGTCCGGGCGGCGTGAGCAACGGCGCGGCAGGTGCCGCGCGTTGGCGGCGAGGTTTGATCCAGGTGGCGAGAGCTTGTTGCAAGCGTTCGGGATCGATCGGCTTGGCCACGAAATCGACCATTCCTGCCGCCTGGCAAGCCCGGCGATCGGCGTCCAGCACCGCCGCCGTCATGGCGATGATCGGCAGTTGTTCCGCTTTCGGCAAGGCCAGAATGCGTCGTGTCGTTTCGATACCGTTCATTTCCGACATGTGTAAATCCATCAGCACTGCGTCAAAGTCGGCGTTTTCGACACAGGCAATCGCTTGTACACCATTCTCGGCGACGGTGACGCGCAGACCATGCAGGCGCAGCAACTCGCTGGCCACCTCCCGGTTGATAGCATTGTCTTCGACCAGCAAAATTTCGGCACCAGCCAGCGAAGGCAGTTTGGCTGACCTGCGTTTGACTGCTGCATGCCCGCCGGACGTCTCCGTTTCCCGTGTGCCGACCAGGGCGTTGTACAGTTCGGACGGGGTGATCGGTTTGGACAGGACGCCGTCGATCCGCGTGGAAGCCGCGTCGTTCAGCAGACTGTTCTGGTCGTAGGCGGTCACCATCAACACTTTCATCACGCCGGAGAGCAAACCGCTGGCGATCGCTTCCTCGATTTGCCGGGCGACCTGCAGTCCGTTCAATTGCGGCATCCGCCAGTCGAGCAAGATCACGTTGAACGGCTGTCCGCCACGTGCTTCAGCAATGATTTTTGGCATCACGGCGTTGGCGGAGAGCAAGGCATGCGCTTCGATTCCCCAGTGGTGCAACAGATTGCCGATGATCTGGCAGGAGGTTTCCTGGTCGTCGACGATCAGCACCTTCAGATTGTGCAGTCGGTGTGGATCGGGCGCCGACAGCGGCGTTGCCGAGCACTGGACCTGAATGGTGAATACGAAGGTCGCTCCTTTGCCGGGCGTGCTGGCCAAGGTGATTTCGCCGCCCATCAGTTGCACCAGCCGTTGGCAGATGGTCAGTCCCAGCCCTGTGCCGCCATATTTGCGCGTGATCGAGCCGTCAGCCTGGGTGAATGCCTGGAAGAGGTGCCGCGCATTTTCTTTCGACAAGCCGATGCCGGTATCACGAACGGAGAAGCGGAGCCGCAGCGGCTGATCCGGCAGATCGGTTTGTGCGCTGGACAACGTTACCTGGACGTCAATTTCGCCGCGATCGGTAAACTTGACGGCATTGCCAACCAGATTGTTGAGGACCTGCGTCAGACGCATCGGGTCGCCGAGCAACTCGCGCGGGATTGCCGGATCGATGTCGAGAAACAGTTCCAGGCCTTTTTCCTGCAACTTGGCGGCAAAAAGGTCAGCGACATTTTTTAGTATCGTCTCGATCGATAGCGCGACATGGTCGATTTCCAGACGGCCGGCTTCGATTTTCGAGTAGTCGAGAATATTGTTCAGAATCGTCAGCAAGGCCGTTGACGACGCATGCGCTTTACTGAGGAATTCGCGCTGTCTTGAATTGAGTTCGGTTTCCAGTACCAGATGCGTCAGGCCCAGAATGGCGTTCATCGGTGTGCGGATTTCGTGGCTCATATTGGCCAGAAACTCGGATTTGGCCTGATTGGCCTGTTCGGCGGCCAGTTTGGCCTGACGCAGCGCGAGCGTCCGCTCTTCAATCTTGTCTTCGAGCATCAGATGCGTATCGCGGACGCGATCCGCCATGTGATTGAAGCTGCAGGCCAGTTCGTGCAGTTCGTAACAGCCATATTCCGGGCTGCGTCGGTCGAAGTCACCCTGGGCGATGCGATGACTGGTGTGCATCAGATCGACGATCGGCCGTGTCAGCGCGCGCGCCAGAATCACTGCCGTCAGGCTGGAGACGGCCAACAAGAGCGCCAGCGCGCCAAAGGTATAGGTGCGCAAGGTGTCTGCCGGCTCCAGAGCCTCGGAGAGATCGATCTTGACGACCATCCCCCATTCGAGAGGCGGCAGGTAGCGCCAGGCACCTATCACTGGCACATTGGCGTAGTCGCGCGTGATTCCCCGGCCATGGCCGCCTTGCAGCGCAATCTGCATCGGTGGCGCAGCAGCGGTAAAGGCGATGCGCCTCCGGAACGCCGCCTCTGGATCGCGGCGCAAGGGGGCGACATAGATTACGCCGTCATTGTCGGCTTGCGCCAATGCCGTTTCGCCGCTGATGCCCAGTCCGGTATTGTCGCTGGCCACCGCATTGAGCGCTTCCAGATTCAAATCGAGAACCACCGTTCCAAGCAACAGGCTACCGTCGAAGACGGGTGTCACCAGATAGATTGCCGGTTTGCCGTCGTGCACGAAAACCGATGTCATGTGCACGTCCAGCAAGGCCAGCGCCGTTTGATGCGCGTCGGTCAGATCGCTGTCGGCAAGCTCTTTGCTGAACAGATGGTTGTTGTTTTTCAGCGAACCGTTGAAAGAAAAAACGATCTTGCCGCTTTTGTCGATCAGCAGCAGGTCGGTGTAGGCCGCGCTATCGAACAACGAGCTCAAATCCTGCCGGTATTGCGCAACGGACTGGCTCACCTTGTTGTCCGCGAACTGGCGCAAGGTGGCGACCGTATCGCTCGAACGGGCAAGCTGGCGCAGATCGGCCAGTCGCTCGTCGAGGTAAATGTTGATCTGATCGGCTTTCTTGTCGGCGACCGCCGACAGTTTGGCTTCGATCATTTCGGTAAGCGTCTTTTCAAAAGCTTGTATATATAACCAGGTCAGACAAGCTAGCGGCAGAGGCGACAAGAGGAGGAAACCGAGCAGAAGACGAGCCAGAATGCCGGACAGTCTCATGGCCGCTCCCGTTCGAGCAAAGCCTGCCACTCGGCGTGGCTGCGATACACCGGCCAGGGCGCCGGACGCATCAGTTCGTTCGAAGTGAAGAACTGGTTGAACTGGCCGTCGGCCAACACCCGTCCAATGCGCAATCGTTTCCACAAATGTCGCGTGCGGGCGTCAACCGCCACCACGCCTTCTGGACCGGCGAAGCTTTGCCGGAGCAGACTGCTGCTGTTGGTCCAGCGCGGGTCCGCCGTGCCGACTTCCCTGACCGTCTGTGCCCAGAGGTTAACGCCGACATAAGACGCCACCGCCGGATCGGTGACCACCTGATCGGCGCCGAAGCGCGACTGATAGGCGTTGATGAATTGTTGGTTGCTGGCCACCGGCAATGAATGGAAATAGCTCCAGGCGCCGAAATGCAGCCGCAGGCGGCCGCCGCCCCAGGCCTTCATGCCATCTTCAGGGACGCTGAAACTGAGCACCGGCAGACGCAGCATGTCGGCGGCGACCAATGCGTCGATGAACGCGCCGTTGCTGTCGCCGTTCAAGGTATTGAGCACCACGTCGGGGTTCAGTGCAGCGATTTCGGCGACGATGTCGGTGAGCGCGCGGCGCTCGCCGAGCGGCAAATAACGTTCGCCAACGATGCGGCCATCGCTGGCCTTGACCAGGTCGCGGATGATCAGGTTGGCGGTGCGCGGGAAGAGATAGTCCGAACCGAGCAAATAGACACGTTTGCCAAACTCGCGCAATGCCCAGGCTGTCCCGGGGATCACCTGCTGATTGGGTGCCGAGCCGGTGTAGAGGATGTTTGGCGATTGTTCCATCCCTTCGTATTGCACCGGGTAAAAGAGCAGATGGTGATGCCGCTCGACGATCGGTTTGACCGCCACTCGGCAAGCCGAGGTCCAGCAGGCGAACAGCGCGCTGACTCTCTCGCGGGTAATCAGCCGTTCGGCTTCTTGTGCCGCCACGGCTGGCTCCGACCGGCTGTCGGCAACGACAATTTCCACCGTCCTGCCGAGCAAACCGCCCTGGGCGTTGATTTCTTCGACCGCCAGCTGAATGGCATTGACCAGTGGAGTTTCATTGACTGCCATCGTTCCGGACAAGGAATGGACGATGCCGATGCGAATCGTTTCCTGTTCCTGTCGATGGCAGGCAATACCGCTCACCGTCAGCGCGATCAGCAGCAGCGTCAGCCTGTTCATGCAGCCCATGACGATGCGCATAGCGGCAAATTCCTTTGGACGTTCCCAACGGGAGCGTGCAAGCGATAACGGCGATGTCAGGCGTTGTACAGTCGTCACTGCAGCCCGGCTCCCTGAGCATTTATCGTTCAGTATAGAAGGGCATGCCATCTGTTTTCGGCCGAGTTGCTGAATATTGAACGACTCCGTGCCCGCCGCTATCCGGCAAGCTTGCAATTTATGTCGATTTAATCAGCGCCTTCGACCCCTGAGTACCTGTTGAAGGCGATTTCACGAAAAATTTTCGTCAAAAAACTTGCATTTTGCGCTGCCTGTCCTACGCTGAAATTGTTTCTGATCGTTGCAATGGGTGCTGATTCGACAGGCCCGACGCACATCGGGACATTGGCAAACGGGGGGAGACCCCCGGACGCAAAGCCGAGGGCCCTAACCGACATGCCGATTTGGCGCGGAAGGGTGGCCGGGTTGCCCGCTCTGCGCGCGGATCATTGCGCTACGATCGAGTCCGTTCCTTCAGCTTTGCATTTTCAAGTTTGAAGGAATGCACATGGCTCTCGCCTCCTGGACACAACAGCAAATTCTCGACCAACTGATCAGCGGCTACAGTTGGAGTGGTTCGACGATCAGCTACGCTTTTCCGACGACGAGTGCGGGAATTTACGGCAGCCAGGAACTGAGCGGCTTCGTCGGTCTCAACCTCACGCAACAAACGGCCGCTGAACGCGCCCTGCAGACTTGGGACGATCTGATCGCCCCGGACATGGTGCGCACTACGGCCAGCAACTCGAACATCGAATTCGGCACGTCGAGCACTGGCGTCAGCTTCGCGCATGCCTATTTTCCATCGGTTGGCAGCGTCTGGTTCAGCCGCAATTACGCCGAGTTGCTCTCGCCACAGATCGGGCAGCATTCGTTCATCACTTATGTGCATGAAATCGGTCATGCGCTGGGTCTCGATCACATGGGCAATTACAACGGTAGCGGCTCATGGACGCCTTCCTCTTACGAAGACAGCGGCGTCTATTCGGTAATGTCGTATTTCGGCCCGAACATGAACAGCGGCAGTGGCCTGGTCGCCTGGGCCGACTGGATCGGCAGTGACGGCCGTCTGTATTCGCCGCAAACGCCGATGGTTAACGACGTGCTGGCCATCCAGACGATCTACGGTGCCGAAACGACGACGCGTACCGGCGACACCGTCTACGGTTTCAACAGCAACGTCAGCGGCACGATGGCGCCGATTTTCGATTTCACGCTCAACGCGCACCCGATCCTGACCATTTACGACGCCGCCGGCAACGACACGCTCGATCTCAGCGGCTGGAGCAGCAACAGCACGATCAATCTGGCACCCGGTTCCTATTCATCGTGCAACGACATGACGATGAACATCGCCATCGCCTTTTCCTGCGACCTGGAGAACGCGGTGGGTGGTTCCGGCAACGATGTGCTGACGGGTAACCTGCTGGCCAACCGGCTCGATGGTGGCGCGGGCAACGATAGCATCACCGGTGGTGGTGGCGACGATTGGCTGCTCGCCGGCGCCGGCAACGATGTCTTCGATGGCGGCGATGGCTCCGATTCATTGCAGTTCTCCGGCGCCTTTGCCGACTACAGCTATGCCTATTCGGCCAATGTCGGGTTCACCTTTTACAGCAACATGACGGGAACCGATAGCGTCAAAGGGGTGGAGTGGTTCATTTTTTCCGACGTGACCAAAGCGGCCAGCCAGTTGTCAGCCGACGTTCCGTCGCTGTCGATGGTGTCGATTGCAGCCGCCACGGCCTCGCAAGCCGAAGGAAACAGCGGAGCGACCGTGTTCAGCTACAGCGTCCGGTTGAACGCCGCGAGTTCTGCCGTTGAATCGTTGCACTGGACGGTTAGCGGCAGCGGTGTATCAGCCGCTGACCCGGCAAGCGATTTCATCGGCGCCACCTCGGGTACGCTGACTTTCCAGATCGGCGAAACGGAAAAAATCCTGCAGATCGCCGTCAGCGGCGACACCGCGATCGAAAACGACGAAAGCTTCACCGTCAATCTTTCGGCGCCATCATCCGGACTGATGCTGAGCAATTCCAGTGTCAGCAGCACCATCCTCAACGATGACTGGAACAATACCGTCGACGATTATGGCAGCACGACGAACACCAACGGACTGGTGACGATCAACGGCGGCCCGGTTTCCGGTGCCATCGAAAGCAGCGGCGACAGCGACTTGTTCAAGGTGAACCTGGTTGCCGGTACGACCTATGTTTTCGACCTGGTGAAAAGTAGTGGCAGTCTCGATCCCTATCTGTCTCTCTACCCGCCGGTCGGTCCGACGACGAGCGTGCTGTATCCGCTGGTCAGCAACGATAACGCCAGCACCTCGACGACTAACGCAGAACTCACCTATACGGCCAGCAGCAGCGGAACTTACTACCTGCTGGCGCGTGACACCTGGGCGGCAACCGGCAGCTACAGCCTGAACGCGAAAACCCTGCCGGGCGTGACGCTGTCCGGCGATGACAATGCCAATACTCTGGTCGGCACGCTGGGCGACGACACGCTTTACGGACTCAACGGCGCCGACCGGCTCGATGCCAGCGGCGGTGCCGACATTCTCGACGGCGGGCTGGGCGCCGACACCCTGATCGGCGGTAACGGCAACGACACCTATTTCGTCGATAACCTGGGCGATGTGGTCAGCGAAGTGTCGGCCAGCGGTGGCGTCGATCTGGTCAACGCAGCGGTGAGTTTCACACTGGCGGCCAATCTTGAAAACCTCACTCTGACCGGTTCTGCCAACATCGACGGTACTGGCAACAGCCTGGCGAACACGTTGACCGGCAATAGCGGCAATAACCTGCTCGACGGCAAAGGTGGTATCGATACCTTTGCCGGCGGTCAGGGCAACGACAGCTACGTGCTGGATGTCGAAGCGGAACTGGCCAATGTCACTGAACTGGCCGGACAAGGAAACGATACGCTGCTCATCGCTTACGCCAATCTGGCGGCAGCGAAAACAATCACCTTGAGCGGCAATCTGACGAACATCGAAAACATCGTTTTCAACGGCGCCGGTTTGTTCGACGCGGTCGGTAACGCCGCCGACAACCTGTTGACCGGCAATGCGGCGGTCAATCGCCTGGAAGGCTGTGCCGGCAACGACATGCTCGATGGTAAAGGCGGTGCCGACGTGCTGGTTGGCGGCGCGGGTGACGATACATATGTCGTCGATCAGATCGGTGATACGCTGATCGAACAGGCGGGTGAAGGCGTGGACAACGTCCGGGTAGCTCTGACTGTTGCGGGTGCCACCTACACCCTGGGCAGCAACGTCGAAAACGCGAGCATCGTTTCAGCGTCGGCGACCAACATCACCGGCAACGCGTCGGTCAACGTGCTCACCGGTAACGCGGCCAGCAATCGGCTCGATGGCGGCGCCGGGGCAGACCAATTGATCGGTGGCGGCGGCAACGACACCTATGTCGTCGATCAGGCGGGCGACACGATCATCGAGACCTCGACGCTGGCCAGCGAAATCGATAGCGTTGAAAGCACGGTGAGCTGGACCTTGGGTGACAACCTGGAAAAATTGCTGCTCTGCGGCACGGCGAATATCGATGCCAGCGGCAACGCGCTGAACAATACCCTGACCGGCAACTCCGGCGCCAATAGCCTGAACGGTGGGTTGGGCGCTGACACCTTGCTTGGCGGCGCGGGCGACGATATTTACGTCGTCGATCAAGCGGGTGACAAGGTATTTGAGACCTCGACGACGACGAGTCTGGTCGATGCCGGCGGAAACGACACGGTGATCAGCTCCATCGACTGGACCTTGGGCAATTATGTCGAGAACCTGCAACTGGCGGGCAGCGGCAATATCAACGGCATCGGCAATACACTGGCCAACACCTTGCGCGGCAATGCCGGCAACAATGTTCTCGACGGCAAGGCCGGACAAGATCAGCTCAAGGGTGGCGAAGGCGCCGACATCTATCTGTTTACCGCCGCCAGCGATCATCCAGCGGCGGAAATCTTCGATACTGGCCTGAGCGGCATCGACGAAGTCCGTTTCGCGGCGACGCTTGCCGGCAGCACGCTGACCCTGTACGCCGGCGATCTCGGCGTCGAACGGCTGGTAATCGGCAGCGGGCTGGCGCAAACCGCGCTGATGAGCTCGACGGCGCTGAACGTCGACGCCACGCTGCTCGGCAATGCCGTGTCGATGCTGGGTAACGCTGGCGCCAACGTCCTGACCGGCACCGCTTACGCCGACACGATAGATGGCGGCAGTGGCAACGACCGGCTGATCGGTGGCAGCGGCAGCGACACGCTGATCGGTGGTGACGGCAACGATGTCTATGTCGTCGACAGTCAGGACACGCTGGTCGAAACGTCTTCGCTGACCAGCGGCATCGACACCGTGGAAAGTGCGTGCAGCTGGACGCTGGCCAGCAATTTCGAAAAGCTCAGCCTGTTGGGCGGCGCGAATGTCGACGCTACCGGCAACGAGGCAAACAACACCCTGCTCGGCAACAGCGGCAACAATCAACTCGACGGCGGCCTGGGCGTCGACACGCTGCTCGGTGGGGCCGGCAACGATCTGTATCGCGTCGACAACCTGGCCGACAAGGTCTACGAAACGGTCAGCGTTGGCAGCACTGTCGATGCAGGCGGCATTGACACCGTTGAAAGCAGTGTCAGCTGGACACTGGGCGATTTCGTCGAAATCCTGCAATTGAGCGGAATCGACAACCTCAACGGCTTCGGCAATGCCGCGAACAATACCCTGCGCGGCAATGCCGGCAACAACGTTCTCGATGGCAAAGCCGGCATCGACATACTGGACGGCAAAGAAGGTTCGGATATCTATCTGATCACCGCCGCCGGCGATCATCCGGCGGCAGAAATCGCCGACAGCGGCGTGAGCGGCGTCGACGAAGTCCGTTTTGCGGCCACCGTCAGCAGCACCCTGACCCTCTTCGCTGGTGATAGTGGTATCGAACGACTGGTGATCGGCAGCGGTCTGGCGGCCAGCGCAGTGACCAGCGCAGTGACCAGCGCAGTGACCAGCGGCAGCTTGGCCTTGAACGCCGACGCCTCGGCGCTCGGCAATGGCTTGTCGATGTTCGGTAACGCCGGCGCCAATACACTGATCGGCACGGCGTTCGACGACCGTCTGACGGGTGGTGCCGGGAGCGATACCCTGCTGGGCGGTGCCGGCAACGACGTCCTGCTCGGTGGTCTCGGATCAGACCAGTTGACCGGCGGCAACGGCAACGATCGTTTCGTCTTCGATCAACTGCCGAATCCGACCAGCAACCGGGACCTGATCGTCGATTTTCAATCCGGTGCCGACAGCCTGCAATTGAGTCTGGCGATTTTCAAAGGGCTGGGCGTCACCCCGGGCGCGATGAATGCCGATCAATTCTGGTCAGGGAACGGGACGGTCGCCGCGCACGATGCCAGCGACCGGATCATCTACAATACCAACAGCGGTGAATTGTTCTACGACGCCGATGGTCTGGGTGGCACCGCGGCAACCGCGGTGGCATTGATCGGCTCGGTCAGCCATCCGACGCTGTCTTGTGGCGATTTCTCACTGATTGCCTGAATCCGGCATCGACGCAGGTTGGCGCAAAATCATCCGCCGGGCGGGACGGCAACTTTTCCCTGCCGCCGCCTTGCCCGGCCGCTGACCGGCTCCCCGCCGACGATCGATCGGCGGGACAGCCCATTTGCCGACCAGTACGCTGCTTTTGGCGGAGACTTGCGATGCCTGAACCCGTTCATCCGACACTCGATTTCTGGTACGAATTCGGCAGCAATTACAGCTACCTGAGCGTCATGCGCATCGAAGCGCTGGCCGCTGGGCGTGGCATTGCGCTGCGCTGGCGGCCGTTTCTTCTCGGGCCGATCTTCCGCGACTTCGGCTGGCCGACGTCGCCCTTCGTCTTGCAAAAGGAGAAAGGGGCGTATGTCTGGCGCGACATGGCACGATTGTGTCGCCAATACGGTCTGCCCTGGACGCAACCGACCGTTTTTCCACGCTCGGCGGTATTGCCTTTGCGCGTAGCGCTGCTCGGCGCCGAGCAACCCTGGATCGCCGAGTACAGCCGCCGGATGATGCAGATCAATTTCGTCGCTGACCGCGAAATCGACACGGCAGACGCTGTCGGCGAAGTGTTGTCCGCCATGGCGCTGCCCGCCGCCGACCTGCTGGAAAAGGCGCAATCCGAGGCCAACAAACAGCGATTGCGCCAGCAGACCGAAAATGCACGCGCGCTGGGCATCTTCGGCGCGCCGACCTTTTTCGTCGCCGGTGAAATGTTCTGGGGCAACGACCGCCTCGACGACGCTCTTGATTTCGCCGTCAGTGGTGACCTTTGCCGACGGCAGTGAAAGCAGTACGTCTTCTCAAACCTGCCGCCGTCCATAGACAGAAGATTCCTGTCGATTGTATGCGCGCGTTGTTCGGCGTTGTCGGACTGCTGACCGTCCTGCCGTGTCAAGCGGATCCGTGCCTGCGATTGCCGCTTCCGACAGTGAGCGTCAAACGTCTCGAAGAAGACGTGGCACTCAACGTCGAGTACGGCTACAAATCGCTCGGCGTGCTGGCGGCTGCACTGGCGCGGCCCGGCAAACAGATTCTCGGTTTGACGCGCGGCAACGCGGTGGTCAAATTCGAAAGCCGCTCACCGACCTTGCGCGACCGCAACGGCCAATGGGAATGCGCCAGCCCGCAAGTCGTCGTCAGTTACGGTTTCAGCCCCCTGACCATCTACGTGGCCAACGAATTTCCGAAAGGAAGCTGCGCCTGGCGGGAAATATATGAGCATGAAATGCGACATGTCAGCACCTATCGCCAGCACGTCGTCAACATCGAGGCCGCGCTGACCGAAAGTCTGCAGCGTCGCTTTGTCAACAGCGGCATCTGGCGGGGTCCGGCCGGTCAGTTCAACATCAACCTGCAACAAGAGATGAATGAACGCTGGCTACCCTATATCAAACGTGAAATCGCCCGTGTCGAAGCCGCACAAGCCGTGATCGATACTCCGGAAGAGTACGCGCGGGTCGCTGAAAGCTGCCAGGGCGAGGTGAAGAGGCGTTTGCGCCAGGGCAGCTCAGATCGATTCGGCGTGCAAGCCGCATTAGTTGCCCCGCCCTGAAAAAACACGTGGAAATATCGGTAGGCCGATAGTAGCCACCCCGCTACGGGAAAACGTCGATGAAGCGCTTTGTCTGCCGCTGTGCATCGGCGCAAGGACGCCGACGCTGCCTGCTGGTGAGAAAACAGTCACAACGGCCTGCCTCACCAGTGACGTCCGACCCGGACAAGGACCCTTATAGTCGGCTTCGCCGGCACAGCTTCATTTTATTGACGTTTTAGCGGTATCGCCGGCAATGATGATCGTCAGTTGTGCGGGATCGATATATTTGCGGAAAACGGCGTTGATTTGCGCTGGCGTCGCTGCCAGAACCCGGGCTTCGAAATCTTTCGAAAACTGCCAGTCGCGCTGCTGATCGAGAAGCGATATCCAGCGGATAGCGATGGCGGTGTCCTGCGAACGCGCAACGGCCCGGGTCTCGATAATCCCTTTTTTGGCTTCACTGATTTCCCGTTCCGTGAAGCCTTCGTTGCGCACGCGCGCCAATTCTTCATTAAATGCCTGTTCGGCGCGAGCGATGTTGTGCGGCGCGGCCATGATATCGGCGCTCCAGCTCGATAGATGCTGACGTGTCCCCATGCTCAGCGTCGAACCCGCTTGATAGGAAAGCCCCTCTTTCTGACGCAAGCGATTGATCAGCCGATTCGACAGCCCACCGTAACCGCCGAACAGATTGTTGGCGACGTACAGCGCGGCTGCATCGGTATCGTCGTCGCGCAACCTGAAATCGAGACGGGCACGGAAATAGGCATTTTCCTTATCCGGCGTGTCGATCAAGCGCCGCTGCGGCGCGACGAACCGGAATTCGCGCTCGATCCGGCGATACGGCGCAGGAGAAACGTAGTTGGCAAACAGCGGAGCAAACTCCTGTTCGATGACGGCCGGATCGAAATCGCCGACGACCGCCATTTCGCCGCATGCAGTGCCGATCAACTGCCGATGATAGCGGAGCAGGTCGTCGACCGTTGCCGAACGCAATTGGGCGATCCGCTCGTCAAGCGATGCGTAATAACGGGGGTCGCCGGCGGGGTAGGTGTTGAAATGCGACAAGAGGGCATCGCTGGACAAGGCTTCCGGGTTATCCAGCTGCGCTTGCAGGCTGGTCAGCTGCTCGCGCCTGAGCTCTTCGAATTCTGCTGTCGGAAAAGTGGCTTCCCGCCAGAGGTGAGCGACCAGACGCAAAGCGTCCGGCAGCTTCTCGCGCGTCGTTTCGAAATGCAGCAGATGCCCGCGCATCTTCAGGCGGGTCATCTCGTCGGCGATTTGCTGGCGGTTGTAGCGCGCTGTGCCGCGGCCGAGCATGGCCTGCGTCAGAACGCCGGCCAGATCGCGTTTGTTGAGCGTCTGTTCATCGCCCCAGTGAAAGGAAAATGCGACTTGTACGGTCTGGCCACGATTTTTTTTCGGCAGCATCACCAGTTGCAGGTCGCCAAAATTGCGCCGCAGCGAGCGGCGGGTGATGTTGTCGTACGATGGATCGAAGACTTCGCCGGCATCGCCCGCCGTCTGTGCGCGGTAGCCGGTCAGCAGCTGCGCTGCACTTGGCGCGCGCGGAATCTCGGCACGCTGCGGTGCGTCTTCGGGAATGAAGGTCCCCTGCACGCGGTTGTCGCGCACGAAGTACTTGCGGGCGGTGGCATCGATCTGGTCCGCTGTCATCTGATCGAGCTGATCGCGGCCATAGAAGAACAATCGCCAGTCGCCGAGGGCAATGAATTCGGAGAGCATGACGGCGAAAGCTTCTGGATCGGCCAAGGCGCGTTCATACGCCGTCCGCGCCTGTTCGACGGTGCGCTGCAGTTCGTCTGCGTGTACTTTCTTGCCGCTGAAACCGTTCTCGATCGTTTCGATCATCCGGTCACGGACCACATCGACCGGCTGGCCTTTGGGCACCACCGCACCGAAAACGACGAAACCCGGTTCGCGCGTTTCCATGGTGTAAGAAAAGACTTGCGCAGCGAGTCCATCGGGTACCAATTGGCGATAAAGACGACCATTCGGTGTATCGCCGAGAATTTCGCTGGCCATGCCGAGCGCGTCCGAATCGGCGTGCAAGGTGGATGGCGTGCGGTAAGCGAGGGTGACCAGCTGTACTTCGCCCTTGCGGCGAACGACGAAATGCCGTTCACCATCGGCCGTTGGCTCGACCGTCCAGGACTCCGCGAGCGTGCGTGTCGGTTTGGGCAAGCGGCCGAAGGCATTGGCTACCCAGCGGATCGCCTTTTGCTCGTCAAATTTGCCGGCCAGGGTCAGAACGGCGTTGTCGGGCTGGTAATACTTGCGGTAAAAGGCCTGCAGATTTTCGATCCTGACGTTCTCGATATCGCTGCGCGCACCAATGGTGTTGTTGCCGTAGTTATGCCAGTCGAAGAGCAGTGATTGCATGCGTTTGAGCATGACGCTGGTCGGGTCGTTCTCGCCCATTTCGAATTCGTTGCGCACGACGGACATTTCGCTGTCCAGGTCCTTGCGCGAGATGTGCGAATGGACCATCGCGTCGGCAACCCAGGCCAGCGCCCAACGAATGTTGTCGTCGTTGGCCGGAAAAGTCAGATAGTAGTTGGTCCGGTCGAGCCAGGTCGTACCGTTGAAGTCGAAGCCACGCGTCTTGAATTCCCGGGTCGGATCGGGGACGTTTTTCGATCCCTTGAAGATCAGATGTTCCAGAAGGTGCGCCATGCCGCTCTCACCGTAATTCTCATGGCGCGAACCGACCAGGTAGGTGATGTTCACCGTTGCCGTCGGTTTGGCTGCGTCGGCAAACAGAATGAATTGCAGGCCGTTGGCCAGACGATATTCACTAATCCCTTCGACCGTCGCCAGCTTGACGACGCCGGCCGGCAACTGAATCCTGGCGGGCTTGTCCGCTTTATCACCGGACGCCAGCGCGTCCGACGGCAGAAAGGCCAGACAAAACGATGAGAGGAGGTTGGCGGCCATAGTTATCCATTGGTTCATTGACAAACCACTCCACGGAACCGGCGTGCCGTGCGAGAGGACCATCTACACCGGCTGCTGATTATTGCATTATATACAGGGGATAAAGAAACGGCCCGCTCAGAGGGAGAGACTGAGCGGGCCGGGTGAAACATCACTGCTGCTAGAGGGGAGGGGGAGGGGTGAGCAGCAGCGACAACCGCAGTATAGGACATTCTGAGAAAAATGTTCTGTTGCACACGTGTTTCCGTTCTGTAACCGGATGTGATGTCTGCCTCAGCCAACAATGACAGTCAGGAACGGCGTCCGTAGAGATGGTTCAACTCGTGCAGACGCTCCGCATGCCGGCTGTTGACTTGCGACCAGTCGAAGCGCCATTCCCAGGAGCCTTCAGAAGCACTGGGCTGGTTCATGCGCTGGCTGGAATCCAGGCCGAGGACGTCCTGCATCGGGATGACGCACCACATGGCTACGGAAGCGTAAGCGGCACGGATCAACGGCCAAGGCATGTCGGCCCGCCCCTTTTTGCCGATGCCGAGGTAGTTGGCAATATGCGCCTGCTGCTGCGGATCCAAACTCTGCCACCAGCCGTAAGTCGTGTCGTTATCGTGCGTGCCGGTATAGACCACCGTATTCACCTCGTAGTTATGCGGCAAATACAGATTGCGGGCGTCACTGTCAAAAGCGAATTGCAGAATGCGCATGCCGGGCAAGCCGATACTTGCGCGCAAGGCATTGACTTCCGGGGTGATGATCCCAAGATCTTCGGCGATGATGCTCAATCTGCCCTGTGCATCACCCAGCTCGCGGCGCATGGCGTCGAAAACGGCAATCCCGGGACCCGGACGCCATACGCCGTCAATGGCCGTTGCCGCTGCAGCCGGAATCTCCCAGAAAGCCTCGAAACCGCGGAAGTGATCGATGCGTACGATGTCGCACAATTTCATCGTCTGCCGCATGCGTTCC
>CAYRXO010000060.1:0-18367 GCA_964428215.1 uncultured Candidatus Accumulibacter sp.
CGAACCTACTTCGGCGAGACCGACGAGAAGGTCAACAAGAAGGCGGTGAAGGTGCTGTCCCTCGGCATGGCGCCGATCATCTGCATCGGCGAGACGCTCGCCGAACGCAAGGGCGGTCAACTGGAGACGGTGCTCACCACCCAGGTCAACGGCGCCTACCAGGGACTTTCCGCCGCGGATGCCCAGCGCACGGTGGTCGCCTACGAACCGGTGTGGGCCATCGGCACCGGTGTCACGGCCAGCGATGACGAGGCCCAGCAAGCCCACGCGTTTGTACGCGGCCTGCTGGCAAAGCTCTATGGCGACAGCGTCGCCCAGTCGATCAGCATCCAGTACGGCGGCTCGATGAAGCCGGAGAACGCCGCCGGCCTGCTGGCGCAGAAGGACATCGACGGCGGCCTGATCGGCGGCGCGGCGCTGAAGGCCGACAGCTTCCTGGGTATCGTTACCCCCGGCGAGACAGTAAATAAATAGGCGACACGTCTTTGGGTTGCAACGACGCGGCGTTGCCGTCCGGCTGCGCCGCGTTTTCCGTTGACGTACCCGGAAGGCACCGTTTTCCCAGCATGTCCGTAGTAATAAGCCAGCGCTTGTTGGCCGCTTGGATTAATGCAGTAAAGCTGATCCGACACGACACAACTGCAGGCTGGAAATGGAAGCGGCGATCACGTACGTGATCGCCGCTATTGGAGTCGATACGTTTCAGAAAATAGGTCGGCTTATTTACGTAGACTGTCGCGAATCTGACGCAACAACAACACCTCTTCCGGCTCTGCCACCACTTCCGGTTCCGGTGCCTGCTCTTCTTTCTTCAGTCGATTGATCTGTTTGACCATGACGAAGATGATGAAGGCAAGGATGATGAAGTTCACCAGGATGGTGATGAAATTCCCATAGGCAAACACCGGCACCTGTGCCTTTTTTAGCGCATCGAGGGTGCGCGCCGTTCCTTCCGGAATGGTGCCGAGCACCAGGAACATCCCCGAAAAATCCAGCTTGCCGCCCATGATCCAGGCGACAAACGGCATGATCAGATCGGCAACCACCGAATCGACAATCTTGCCAAAAGCGCCACCGATGATCACGCCGACGGCGAGATCCATCACATTGCCTTTCATGGCAAATTCCTTGAACTCCTGCATCATGCTCATGGTATCTCCTGATAAAAATTTGTTAAAAATAATAACCGGCGTTTCTCAACACCGGCGGCGATTATAAGAGCAAATTCAAACAGATGAAAAATTGTTACAAAACTCTTAATTTTTCTCCAGCCGCCGCGAGCGTTTCTTCGCGCTTCGCAAAACAGAAACGAATCACTCGATCATCGCGGCCGTCGGCATAAAATGCCGACACCGGAATCGCTGCCACACCGGCCTCGCGGGTCATCCAGCAGGCAAATTCACGATCCGGGACGTCAGCAATACGCCCATAACGCGCCAGTTGAAAATAGGTTCCACGACAAGGCAGCAATTCAAAACGTGAGTCGGACAACTGCCGGCGAAAATAGTCGCGCTTATTTTCGTAAAATCTCGCTAAACCAAGATGTCGTGAAGCATTCCGCATATAGGCGGCGATACCCAGCTGACTCGGTGCATTGACGGTAAATACGTTGAATTGATGTATTTTGCGGAATTCGGCCATCAATTCGGCAGCACCGAAAACATAGCCAATTTTCCAGCCGGTGATGTGATAGGTCTTGCCAAAGGACGATATGGCCAAACTACGTGTTGCCAGTTCAGGGTGAACGGCAACGCTGTGGTGCGTTGCTCCGTCAAAAACGATATGCTCGTACACCTCGTCGGAAAGAACGACTACCTGCGTATCACGTATCAGTTCGGCCAGCGCCGACAGATCGTCGGTGCTCAGCAAGGAACCGGTCGGATTGTGCGGCGAGTTGATGATGATCATCCGGGTACGTGGGCTCAGCAAGGCGCATACCGCTTCCCAGTCAGGCCGATAATCGGGAAAGCGCAAGCGGGCATACACCGCCTTGCCGCCAACCGTCTCGATCGCCGGTACATAGCTGTCATAAACCGGCTCGAAGACGATCACTTCGTCGCCGTGGCTCACCAGTGCGGCGATGGCGGTAAAAATGGCCTGCGTAGCGCCGGCAGTGACGGTGATTTCATCGTCGATATCGTAAGAGCGGCCATAAAGCGACTCGATTTTGGCGGCGATCATCGCGCGCAATACACGTACGCCGGCCATCGGCGGGTATTGATTATGACCGTCGCGCATTGCCTGAGCGCTTGCCGCGAACAATTCCTCATCGGCCTGAAAATCGGGAAATCCTTGCGAAAGATTGATTGCTCCACATTCGGCCGCCAGTCCGGACATGACCGTGAAGATGGTCGTACCGATGGCAGGAAGTTTTGAAGTGATGCTTACAGAGGATTTTGGCATGGCCTTACGCAGCAAACAGGACGGAAATGGAGAGACGCCGGTAGTGTATGAGGGGCCGTAAGCGCCAACAAGAGAATCACTGCCGTCGATCTCACGATCAGACATCCTGTTTCGCACATCGCGACAAGTCTTCGCTGGTATTTAGATTCTCGAAAGCGCCGCCATCAGCGAAAGTCAACTCGACAACTGGCACTGACGCCAACCATAGATCGACCTTGCGGCCACCGTTGCTCAGGAAATCGGTCAGCTTGGGCAAGACATCCCGCCGGCACAGGTTGAAGACCGGCTGACGGCGCTGCTCGGTACGCGCGACCGCCACGGCAGCGTCAACAGCGTTCAGACCGCTGAGCAATCGGGAAACCAGATCGGCTGGCAGAAAGGGTGAATCGCAAGGAACACAGGCCACCAGTTCGTCGCCACTTGTCACCATGGCCGCGTGCAAACCCGCCAGCGGCCCGGCAAAACCGGGGAAGACATCGCTGATCACCTGACAACCAAAATCTGCATACTCCGCTTGATGACGGTTGGCATTGATCAGCAGACGATCAACCTGCGGTCGGAAACGATCGATGACCCAGCGCAGCATTGGACGTCCCTGCAGCAATTGCAAACCTTTGTCGACGCCGCCCATGCGACGACTCATACCGCCTGCCAGAATGACGCCGGTAATCATGCGCAGTCCATGATGATCATGTTCATCTCCCGGTTTGATGACTTGTCACGGCTCGGAAAACGTTACCTTTCAACGAACAGCCGCGCGTGCAGGGTTGTCGGAATCGGGGCACAATCCATACTCGTCGGGTATGCTGAGTACGCAGTGCGAGCGTACAACATCGCTTGGCAAATACACTCTGGAAGGTGATCAAATGTGCTTTTCCATTTTTCCCAAAGTTCACAATTCCCACATCCTGTTGCTGGCCTTCCTACTCACGGCTTGCGGGCAGTCTCCAGAAGAACATCTGCAACAAGCAAAAACGTTGCTGGAAAAATCGAATCATGATGCGGCGATTGTCGAGCTGAAAAACGTTCTCATCGATCAACCGGAGAATGGTATCGCGCGCGTGTTGTTGGGGCAGTCGCTGCTGGCCAAGCAGGAATATCAGGACGCCGAGACCGAGTTTGGCAAGGCGCGCGAGCTGGGTATCCCTGCGGAACAGTGGTTGCCCGCATTGGCCAAAGTGTACGTCAAAACCCTGCAGCCTTTGCGAACACTGGAACTGGGTGTTCCGTCCAGTGGCCTGAGTGCCAATGCGCTGGCCAGACTGTACAGCGTTCGAGCCGAGGCCTATCTTGCTTTGGGAAAGCGTGCCGAAGCGGAACGTGAAATTGTCGCGGCTGAAAAAAACGATGCCTCCCTGCCAGCGGTGAAGATGACGCAAACGCGACTGGCTCTGAACGGTGGACAAATTGATCAGGCGGGCATCCTTATCGAGCAGGCGCTGCGTACCGATGCGAAATCGACCGAGATTCTTTACCTGAAGGCAGAGGTACAGCAGGCAGCGAACAAATTCGATGAAGCGATCGCCACTTATCGGCAAATCGTCGATATTGATGGCACGCAGTTTCGCGCCCACCTTGGCATTGCCCAGATCGAATTGTACCGAGGCAGGATCGAAGCGGCCGACCAGGCGCTGCAGGCTGCCGAGAAACTGGCCGCCAAAACACTGTTGGTCAACTTTGCCCGCGGCATCATCGAATATCGTCGTGGCAATCTCGAAGCGGCGGACAGTGCTTTCCAGTCCACCTTGCAGGCGGCTCCGGAGCACATCGGTTCATTGCTCGGTTACGCTCTGACCAGCTTTGGTGCCGGCCGTTACGAAGATTCCATGCAGAAAACCAGGAAAGTGCTCAGCAGCCAACCGGAAAACAAGCTGGCCAATCAGTTGCTCGCCGACAGTCTGCTGCAGACCGGCGCCGGAAAAGAAGCTTTGGCGGTACTCGAGCCCCTGCTGGCCAAATATCCTGACGATGCCAAATTGATGGCGTCGATTGGACAGGCTTACTTGCAGACCAAAGACTACAACTGGGCGATGCGTTACTTCGACCGGGCCACCGAACTGGCTCCCAATGATGCCGCCATCCGCACCATTCGTGCCGGTGGACATTTGTTCGGCGGCAACAGCGTGCAAGCGCTGGCAGATTTCGAACAGGCGGCCACCATGAGCAACAAGCTAGGCCAAGCCGACCTCCTGCTGGTCAAAATGCATCTGCAGCGACAGGAATTCGATCAGGCACTGCTCAGCATCGACCAGATGGAGAAGAAACTGCCGAACAATCCGCTGACCGACAAGCTGCGGGGCGATGCGCTCATCGGCAAAAAGGATCTGGCCGGTGCCCGAAAAGCGATGGAACAGGCCCAAGCCAAGCAGCCGACTTTCTTTCCTGCCGTTCTCGGACTGGCCCGCCTCGACCTGCTGGAGAAGAAACCGGATGCCGCCCAGAAACGATTGCTCAGCGTCCTGACGCAAGACCCGAAAAATCCCGAAGCGATGTCGGCTCTGGCCGATCTGGCAGCCGACGAAAAGAACGACAAGAATTATGTTGAATGGTTAGAAAAGGTCGGCGAAGTCGACAAAAAAGCCATCCAGCCGCGCGCACGCCTGATTCATTATTATCTGAAAAAAGGCGAAAAGGAAAAAGCGGTGAAATTGGCCAGCGAGTTCAGCGAAACCAATCCTGAAAGTCTGACGGCTTTGGAACTGTTGGCCACCACGCAGATGAACGCCGGCAATACCTCCGCAGCGGTCAACGCTTACCAGGCGATCAGCCAGAAAACAAACCCTTCGCCCAAAATCCTGCTGGCGTTGGCTTTGGCGCAGATTGCCGATGGCAAAACGGATCTGGCACGCGAAACGCTGGAAAAGACCTTGCGCCTGCAACCCGGCTTCCAGCCAGCACAAGAAGCCTTGCTGCGTCTCGACGTGCTCGATAAAAACCCGCAGGCAGCGTTGCAGATCGCTCGTCAGATGCAGACGCAACAGCCACGATCGCCAGCCGGCTTCGAGCGCGAAGCCGATTTGCTGCTCAGTCAGAAAAACTACCAGGAAGCTATCGCCGCGTATCGGCAAGCCTTGAGCAAAGGTGCAGGAACAGCGGGCATGGTCAAACTGCATCGAGCGCTGCTTGTTTCCGGTGATAGCCAGGCTGCAGACCGACAACTGAGCGACTGGCTCAATAAGCATTCGGAGGATCTGACCGCACGGGCCTATGCCGCCGATTTTTATATGAACAGCGGTCGTTCCGATCTGGCCATTGCCCAATACGAAGCGCTGCTCAAGATCTCGCCGAAAAATGTCATCGCCTTGAACAATCTGGCCGGTCTATATCAGCGGACAAAAGATTCCCGGGCGTTAGCAACAGCAGAAAATGCCTATGCCTTGGCACCAGACCACCCTGGCGTCCAGGATACTCTGGGCTGGCTACTGGTCGAACAAGAGCAATATCCGCGCGCGATCGAATTGTTAAGCAAAGCCGCTGTCAAGCTGACCGGGTTGCCCACAGTGCGCTATCACCTTGCGGTAGCCCTGGCCAAGACAGGAAAAAGGGTCGAGGCGCGACGGGAACTTGCCGCGATCGTGGAAACCAACAAAAAATTCCCTGAACTTGAGGACGCCAAGGCCTTGCTGGCCCGGTTGTAAACTCGCCGGAATGCCAGACGGGAAAACCTGATCCGCTCCGCGCGACAGAGACCGCTGTTCCCCTGATTTTGGCGCCAATTGAACGTCGAAGGGTACGGGGAATGAGAGCACCTGTCTTCGTTTTTCACATTTTCGCTTCGACCCGGCAAGTCCGACAAGAAAGCGCAGCAAAATGACTGCACGGGATGAGGCGCGAGACGCACGGCATGCCGCAAGAGAAGCATGGGAAAACAGAATAGACGCGGTGGCGAGCACCGCGCCGAGTCGCAATTCGTCAGCGCAGCGATTCAGACAGCATGGCTTTTGCTTGAAAAAGCGGTTTTTTTGCGCGGGACAAACAGTCCAGCCAGTGACAGCGAGAGCAGTGCCGGACTGCCCGGTTCGGGAAGCTTGCCTCCCGGCGGATCGACCCAGATGCTGTCGTTGGCGCAATTTTCGGTCCAGTGAATGTCGAACGCTTGTCCATTCCAGCCGCTGCGTGTCAGCAAGGACAGATCGACGCTCATTTCATAAAAATAATGCGCATCGCTCTGACCGGCACCGTACCCGGTCGCCGCAACGGTGGTGTAAGCCAGATCGGCCTGGCCGCGATACGTGCCATCAAGCAGATGTGTCGGGTGCAGACGATCCGGATTGTAGCCGCCGCTGTTCGGCGACGTATAAGCCCCACTGCTGGTCCACAAGCCGTAATCCCAGGTCGGATTGGAATACACCCCGCCTTCGACGCCGAAACCTTCAAAGGTATAGGCGCCTGCCTGGTAACTGAGCGCGTGCTTGATGTTGATGCCGACTTCGAAGCTGCCGTCCTTGCCGAAATCGATGGCGAAATCACCCGCACCGAAGCTGTTGGCTCCGGGTTGATTGAGGGTACGCGGGTTATGGCCGGTGATCAGCGCAATGTAAAGTTTCTGATCCGCCGAGGAAACTTTGGCGTAGATCGCTTCGGCGTCGTAAGCCTGTCCACCCCAGCCCGGATTGAGGAAATTCGTCCCCACCTGATCTTCGATGGTGTAATTGATCGTCGGATCAATCGGTTTAAAGGTGTTTCGGTCAATACCCCAGTCTGCCAAATTACCGTCAATGGAGATCGCTGCGGCCGAGGCGCCACCGCATAATGTAAGCAAAGCGAAAATGAGAGAGAAATTTTTTTTCATTTGATGCATTCCAAATTAAATGGCACAGTTGTCCGATCCGGGCAGTTCAAGTCTGCTTTCCGCTTTCGACACGATGGATTCTGACAAGAAATATCTTTTTAAATAAGGAACTATGACACGTTTTCCCGTTGCTTCCCGGCGGCACGCGCGGCCCGGCGACAGCGCGGGAAACCACCCCGGCGCGAACGCGGATTCTTGTGCCGCGGATTTGGCAGATAAAGCCGGCAGGCCGGCAAAGCCATCCGCAGTCGGCAACCCGCTGGCAAGGGTGACAAGATGAGCAATCGAGCGGCCAGCCAGGCTTTCAGCCAAACGCGGCAGATATCGATCCACCGACCGAATTCGGTCGTCTGTTGAAGATTTCGCGACACGGACCGGCTCAGCTTTTCGTTTTTGGCGCCAATCCCGCAAAGTGTAGTACGCGGCGCACATACTGCTGCGTCTCGGCGTACGGCGGAACGCCACCATAACGATCGACCGATCCTTCGCCGGCGTTGTAAGCGGCGACCACCAGTTGCCAATCACCGGCAAAGCGTTTGTGCAGCCAGCGCAGATAAGCCAGCGCACCGCGGACGTTCTGTTCGGGGTCAAAGGGACGTGTGACGCCGAATCGCTCCTGTGTCGCCGGGATCAGCTGCATGACGCCCTGCGCGCTTTTCGATGAAACGGCGTCGGCGTTGAGGTTCGATTCGGCCATGGCGATGGCGAGCGCAATGCGTGCGTCGATGTTGTACTTCTGCGCTGTCTGTCGAATGATCGAGGCGATTTTCTGTTTGGCCGGCGACTGGCGGGTCAGATAGGCGTCGATATCGAATCCGCTTCCGGAATAAACTTCGGCATAGGTCGTGCCGGCGAAATCGCCGACGCCGGATCCGCACTCGTCACCGAGCACGGCATTGCTGACATCGCTGCGGTAATATTTCAATGCTTCCCGGCTGCCAAGACGTATCGCCAGGGCCAGATAAGCATTCGCCAATTGTTGTTGCTGGACTGTTCTCGCTGAGCTGGCCAGCACACGACCGACGCGGAAATAGCCTTCCGGGCTACCCATCGTCGCGGCATCGCAGTACAAAGCAATCGCCAGCCGGAAATTTTTGCGCATCCCCAATCCGCTTTCGGCAGCACGGCCCTGCTCGAGTGCGGCGACCACCCGGGGCGCTTCAATATAGTTGTCGACTTCTGCCGCGATCCCGCTCAAGCTCATCAACAGTAACAGGCAGCAAAAGAGACTGTGTATCATTCTCATTCGTCTTTCGGATTGGGCAGATTCTTTCGGCCATTCGGTTGGCGATCTTCCTGGCGCACCAGGCCAGAAACCGTTGGCTGGTGCGATCAATCAATCGCTTCAGTTAAAACTTAGTCGAGAGCTACAGTTTCGAATAAACAACTTGTCAGGCTGTGTGAGATATTCCCGCTGTCGCCGCAAATTGCCGTTATTGCCGGGTAGTGAGGAATCGCGCACAGCAAGAGCAAATCGATCGTCCGCAGCGGTTGAACTGCGCATCCGTGCCGTTCTTCCCGGTTGGGAAAACGCCGGGACACGATCACTCACCAAGGAGACTCACGATGACCAGAAAAATTGCCCGGCCCATCAAGCTGCTCGCATTGCTGACAGTGACATGTTTCAACAACGTGGCAGCGGCCAAAAGCGTCAAATTGAGCGATCCGCCGATCGCGTATGTCGTCCTCGGCGAGCGAGCGCACGCTTTGCGTGGCGCGACCGTGCCGCTACTGCGGCTGATTCTGGCCACGACTGAGACCGATGTCTGCCAGCGCTTGCAAGTCTCGCGACCGAATGGCACACCGCTCGACCCGTTGCTGGCGCGACGCAATCCCGACGTCAAGCGCTTTCCGATCACGGTTTGCGAAGCCGTTTTGCCGTTTGCCGACAGTTATCGCGCCAGTGGCGAATCCTGGACCGCCAAACTCGACGGCAAGACGTATCCGCTACGTCTGCCAACGGTGGTCAATAACCCGGAACGCTTGCTGATCATCGGCGACATGGGGTGTCGCGACAACAAGAAGCAAGGCTGCAGCGACGCCGAATGGCCTTTCCACACCACCTTGCCGCGCGACCTAGCCAAACGGATCAGCGCTGACGGCAAGTCGACCGTACTGGTGATAGTCGGCGATTTCAAATACCGCGTCGAAAAGAAGGGCGCGACTCCGGACAAGGAATGGAAGAATTGGCAAGCCGATTTTTTCACACCGATGTCCGGTGGCAAGCGCAGCAAGTTGTTGTTCTGGCAATCGCAGCAAAACGCCGCCTTCAATCTGCTGCCGATGGCTCCCTGGGTCGTCACCCGTGGCAACCATGAACTGTGCCAACAATTCGGCAAAGGCGGCCCCGGCTGGTTCTATCTGCTCGAACCGACGTCGACGCTGCTCGACGACTCCGAAGCCAGCGTGGCCGCGGCGGCGTGTGCGACCGATCCCGCGGCCCCCGAGACGATCGGCGTGCCCTACCGGCTCGATTTCGCGCATGGTTTCAGTTTGCTGCAGACCGATTCGGCGGCAATTGCGGAGAACAAATCGCCTAACATGGAGCAGGCACAAGCCTTGGCGCAAAACCTCATTCGTGCCGACGAGGGATTCCGCCAGGGAAGCCATTCCCAGCGTCTTGCCTGGTGGGTGACCCATAAACCGGTATGGGCCGCCGTCGGCAGCGCACAGCCTAAATTGAGCAACGCCACCGAACAGGCGGCGTTGCAGAAGCAGCCAGGAGGTACGCCGCCAGGCAGCGTCAAGCTGATCGTTTCCGGCCACAAGCACTTCTACCAGAGTGTCGAACCGGGCACGGCGACTCGTCAGCCGCTGCAACTGGTCGTCGGTAATGGCGGCGTGCTGATCAATCCGCAGGGCTACAACGGGACGATCGACAGCATCCCGGCCGAAGTGCGCAGCGCCAGTTACTACGGCTTCGTCGAAGGACGTCTGGACGTGACCAACCAGCAAGTGACCGGCTGGACTCTCGACGTCTTTGCTTACCCGCACAAGCCCGACTGGGGGGGTAGCGCAGGCCCGCAGCTGATTCAGACCTGTCGCTATCCGGCGACCGACTCCGCTTGCAAGGTGCTGAAAGCCGACTATTTTGCACTGCGTCCAGGAGAAGACAACGATCCGGATTGATCGCCGATTTTGCGCCACCGGCAGATCTTATCGGTGCGTGACTGGCAAGAGAGCGTCAGGAAATTTTTCCTGACGCTCAGTAAGGCTTTTTGGCAATGGCAAACGGCGTTACAATCGCTTTCACATCGTCAATCAAGCAAGGTACCCGGCATGGCCCAAGGCAAAAATTCTTCACAACTGATCCTGATGGCCACCGTCGTCGTGGCAATCGTCCTTTCGGCTGTCGTCTGGCTGCTGGCATCAATCGGCAAAGGCGGTTCGGCGGTCTCGGCCGGCACGGACGAAGCCGATGAGCGTATCCAGCCGGTGGCCAAGGTCGAACTGGCCAAAGCGGCGCCGAAGAGCGACGGCAAACCGCGCGATGGTGCCACCGTGTATAACACAGTCTGCAATGCCTGCCACGGCACCGGTGCGGCCGGTGCGCCGAAAGCCGGTGACAAGGCAGCGTGGGCGCCGCGTATCGCGACCGGCATGCCGGCGTTGCTCGAGAGCGCGACGAAGGGTAAAAACGCCATGCCAGCCAAAGGCGGTGCGGCCGATCTGAGCGACGCCGAACTGAAAGCGGCCGTCGAACACCTGGTCGGTCTGGCCAAATAAGTCCGCAGAAAAGGATGCAACAACCGGGAGGCTGACACTTCCCGGTTTTTTTGCGGATGCATCAACCCTCGGCGACGATCGTCAGCAACTCCGCACCGTAACGTTGCGCCTTGACGGCACCAATACCGGCGACCGCCAACAGCGCCGGCAGCGAATCCGGGCGTGCGCCAGCGATTTCCACCAGGGTTTGATCGTGCAGAATCATGTAGGCCGGGATGCCCTGAGTCTGCGCTTTCTCACTCCGCCATTGCCGTAGCCTGCTGAGCAGCGTTGCGTCGCCTGCGGCGACTTTCGCCGCCGCTCCGGCTGGCGACGGACGGCTAAGCGCCTGTTTTTTCGGACGCGGCCGGTGCCGACGCAATTGCAGCGTGACTTCACCTTTTAGAATCGGCCGCGCCGAGGCGCTCAGTTTCAAGGCGCCGTAGGCGCTGGCGTCAGCGGTCAGCACGCCTGCGGCGAGCAGTTGGCGGAAAACCGATCGCCAGGCCAGATCGTCGAGATCGTTGCCGACGCCGAAAGTCGGCAAGGATTGATGGCCGAATTGCTGCACCTTGGCCGTATTCTTGCCGCGCAGGATGTCGATCAGATGCCCGGCACCGAAACGCTGGCCAGTGCGCAAGGCCGCCGACAAGGCTTTTTGCGCGGCGACAGTACCGTCCCAGACCTGCGGCGGGTCGAGGCAGACATCGCAATTGCCACAGGGAGCGGCTGCTTCGTCAAAATAGTTGAGCAGCAGCACGCGCCGACACTGCGCCGACTCGCAATAGGCGAGCATGCTGTCGAGCTTCTGCCGTTCGATGCGTTGTTGTTCGGCGCTTGCAGCCGAATCGTCGATGCGCTGCCGATGAATCACCACGTCGTTCAGACCGTAAGTCATCCACGCCTCCGCGGGTTCGCCATCACGGCCGGCGCGGCCGGTTTCCTGGTAGTAGGCTTCCAGGTTTTTCGGCAGATCGAGATGGGCGACGAAGCGCACGTCAGGTTTGTCGATGCCCATGCCGAAAGCGATGGTGGCCACCATCACCACCCCATCCTCGCGCAGGAAACGTTGCTGATGCCGCTGTCGCTCGCTGGCCGACAATCCGGCATGATAGGCCAGCGCGTCGACGCCCTGAGCCTGCAACCAGGCGGCCGTTTCGTCGACCTTGCGCCGCGACAGGCAATAGACGATGCCCGCCTGCTGGCGATAATCGGCGAGAAAATTCAGCAACTGTTTCTGCGGCTGATCGCGTTCGACGATGGTGTAACGGATGTTCGGCCGGTCGAAGCTGGCCAGGAAGATCTTTGCCTCGGCCAGACCGAGGCGGTCGACGATTTCCTGACGCGTCAGTTGGTCGGCGGTGGCGGTCAGTGCGATGCGCGGCACGGTGGGGAAGCGTTCGCGCAACAGCGAGAGCTGCAGATATTCCGGACGGAAATCGTGCCCCCACTGCGAAACGCAATGCGCTTCGTCGATGGCGAACAGGACGATGCGCTGACGGGCGACCAGCCGGTCGAGCAGCGCCAGACAGCGCTCGCCGAGCAGGCGTTCGGGAGCGACATAGATCAGCTCGATTTCACCGCGCAGCAGGCGCTGTTCGGTGTCGAGCACGCCCTGGAAGTCGAGCGAGGAATTGAGGAAAGCGGCACGGATACCGAGTTGCAACAAGGCATCGACCTGGTCCTGCATCAACGCGATCAACGGTGAAACGACGACGCCGACCCCGCCGCGCACGAGTGTCGGAATCTGATAACACAGCGATTTGCCACCGCCGGTCGGCATCAGCACCAAGGCATCGCCGCCAGCGATCAGGTGCTCGATGACTGCCGCCTGCTGACCGCGAAATGCCGGATAACCGAAAATGCGGCGCAGGATGGCCAACGCCGGTGTTTCCGTTGGCGCCTGATCCGCGCCCGGCGAGTTCTCCCCGCGGCTCACGGGACCGACCGGCGAACGAGGCATGCGCCATCCCAGCACAGGTATTCACCGCGCGCCTCCTGCCAGTCGGCCAGTACCCAGCGTTCGACGTGAATGCCGTCGACGAGGTGATCGTGGCGTCCTGGACGATGCGTGTGGCCGTGGATCAGCGTCGCGTAACCGTTGCGGCGCAGAAAATCGTCGGTCTCCGCCGGGTTGACGTCCATCAGCGCCAGCGCTTTCTCCTGCTTGGCGCGGGCGCTTTCGGCGCGCAGGCTGGTGGCGATTGCCTGCCGCTCGGCGAGAGGTCGGGCCAGGAGCTTGACTTGCCAGTCGCGGTTGCGTACCAGCGTGCGGAAACGTTGATAGTCGTGATCGTCGGTACACAGCAGGTCGCCATGACTGAGGACGAATTGCCAGCTCGGCAACGACAGAATGTACGGATCGGGTAGCAGACGCGCGCCGCTGCGGGCGGCAAACGCTTCGCCGAGCAGAAAATCGCGGTTGCCGTGCATGATCGCAACGTCGACTCCGGCCGCGGCCAGTTCCTGCAGCGCGTCGGCGACAGCGGCGAACAACGCCCCGGCCGGATCGTCGAGCACGTCGTCGCCCGGCCAGGCGTCAAACAGATCGCCAAGGATGTACAGCTGTTCGGCCCGACGGGCGCCATCCGCCAGAAAGGCGAGAAAAAGACGATTTGCACCGGGCGTCGTCGGTGCCAGGTGCAGATCGGAGAGAAAGAAAATCAAGGGATGGAAAGCGCGGGCAGCGAACGAATCGCCTTTCAGCAGACCTCGGCGCGCTCGATCAGCACATCGTCGACCGGCACGTCGGCGTGGCCCAGCCGGTTGCCGGTCTTGACGGCGGCGATCTTGTCGACCACTTCGCTGCCTTCGACGACCTTGCCGAAAACGCAATATCCCCAACCGTCACCGCTCGAGGCACGGTAATTGAGAAAGCCGTTGTCGGCGACGTTGATGAAGAACTGCGCCGTCGCCGAATGCGGATCGGATGTGCGCGCCATCGCCAGGGTATAGCGCGTGTTTTTCAGGCCGTTGTCGGCCTCGTTCCTGATCGGTGCGCCGGTAGGCTTCTGTTTCATGCCGGGAGCCAGACCGCCGCCCTGGATCATGAAACCGGGAATCACCCGATGAAACAAGGTGTTATCGTAGTGCCCGGACTGGACGTAATCGATGAAATTCTGTGCCGACAACGGTGCTTTTCCGGTGTCCAGTTCGATGGCGATGATGCCGAAATTGGTATGCAGCTTGATCATGCAGAGTCCTTATTTTTTATCGGAAAGAATCTTGACCGACTGGATGACGATCGGTTCAAGCGGTACGTTCTGGTGCATGCCGCGTTTGCCGGTGCTCACCTTGGCAATCGCGTCCACCACGTCCATGCCCTGGGTAACCCTGCCGAATACGGCGTAGCCCCAGCCATCGTGCCCCGGATAATTCAGCGCGGCATTGTCACGGTGATTGATGAAGAACTGCGAACTGGCCGAGTGCGGCTCGGCCGTGCGCGCCATGGCGATCGTACCGCGATCGTTGCGCAAACCATTGCGCGCTTCGTTTTCCACTTTCCGCGGCGCATTCTTCTGCGCCATGTCCGGGGTGAAGCCGCCGCCTTGGATCATGAAACCGGGGATGACGCGGTGAAAAATGGTACCGTTGTAAAAGCCTTCGTTGGCATATTGGACAAAATTTTGTACCGACTTCGGCGCCTTCCCGGCGTCGAGATCGACGACGATCTTGCCCAAGCTGGTCTGCAGCTCGGCCGCCGGCTCGGCCAGCACGGCACAGGAGAGCAGGCTGCCGACGAACAACGGAAGTATTTTGCGGGTCATCCGGATTTCCTTTCAGAAACAGTGAATGCGGGAGGGGTAGCCACGTGACGATGGAGACAAAAGGCACCAGACCCCGCTGGCGACGGCAACGCCGTCGCATCAAGGTCAACGCTTGCCGGATCGCTTGTCCGATCCCGTCGATGCCGTAGCGGCCGACGACGTGCCGGACGCAGGCAGCGCAATCAGTTCCCGGCTCAGGTTCAGCTTGATGCCGGCGCGCTTGTTGGCCGGATCGATTTGCATGGCTTTGGCGTACGCTTCGCTGGCCAGTTGCACTTGCACATCGCCAAGGTTCTCGTAAGCAACCGCATAAGCCGGATGCACACGCACCGCCATTTCGAGTGCGCTGCGCGCCTGCTCGTACTGTCTTTGCTGCGCGTAAAGCACCGCCAGATTGTTATACGGTTCGGGCAGATCGGGATGATCTTCGTTGAGAGCGACAAAGACGGCGATCGCTTCGCTGGAACGACCGGCCTGACCAAGGATCAGGCCACGCAAAAAACGTCCAGCGGCATCGTCGGGTTTGGCAGCCAGATGGCTGTCGACGCGAGCCAGCGCCTCTGGATATTGCCCCTGATTCAGCAGGCGTTGCGCATCGGCGAGTGCATCGCCATGAGCCGGCAGGGCGACAGCACAGGCGAGCCAGGCAGCGCTCAAAATGGTAATGAAAGCTCGCGAAGACGGCGGAAAGCTCGGACGCATGGTTATGGTATACTCTCCGAAAGGCGGTCGAATGTGACTAAGCCGATAAATTCTAACAGAAAATTAGTCTGGATCATAGCTTTGCGCCTACCCCGCTTCCCGGTCCGCGGAAGTCTTCCCGAGTCTGCAAGATGCTGAAAATTTACAATTCGCTGGTACGCGAGAAGCAGGATTTCGTGCCGATCACCCCCGGCCAGGTACGCATGTACGTCTGCGGCATGACGGTGTATGACTATTGCCATATCGGTCACGCACGCGTGCTGGTCGTCTTCGACGTCGTGCAGCGCTGGTTGCGCGCCAGCGGCCTGGCGGTCACTTATGTACGCAACATCACCGACATCGATGACAAAATCATCCGGCGCGCCGCCGAAAACGGTGAAAGTATCGGCCAGTTGACCGACCGCTTCATCGCGCTGATGGACGAGGACGCCGCCGCACTCGGCGTGCAAAAGCCGGATTACGAGCCGCGCGCCACCGAGTACATCCCGCAGATGTTGGCCATGATCGGCCGGCTCGAGGCGAACGGTCTGGCCTATCGCGCCAGCGGCGGCGACGTGAACTACGCGGTGCGCAAATTCCCCGCTTACGGCCGCCTGTCCGGCAAATCACTCGATGACCTGCGCGCCGGCGAGCGGGTCGACGTCGACGCGGCCAAGGACGATCCGCTCGACTTCGTGCTCTGGAAACGCGCCAAAGCCGACGAGCCGGCCTGGCCATCGCCCTGGGGCGACGGCCGCCCCGGCTGGCACATCGAATGCTCGGCGATGAGTTCGCAATTGCTCGGCGCGCATTTCGACATCCATGGCGGCGGTCAAGATCTGCAGTTTCCGCACCACGAAAACGAAATCGCTCAGTCCGAAGGCGCGCACCAGTGCCGTTTCGTCAATTACTGGATGCACAACGGCTTCGTGCGAGTCGATAACGAAAAAATGTCCAAATCGCTGGGCAATTTTTTCACCATCCGCGAAATACTTGCCCGTTTCGACGCCGAAGTGCTGCGTTTCTTCATCCTGCGCGCGCACTATCGCAGCCCGCTCAACTATTCCGACGCACACCTCGAAGACGCGCGGCAGGCGTTGACCCGGTTGTACAACACTTTGAAGAGCGTTCCGTCGACGCCAGCAGCCATCGACTGGCAGCAGGCGCACGCTGCCCGCTTCCGGCAGGCGATGGACGACGATTTCAACACCCCGGAAGCCTGCGCCGTGCTCTTCGAGTTGGCCGCCGAAGTCAACCGACATCAATCGCCGACGCTTGCCGGTCAGTTGCAGGCCCTCGCCGCTCTGCTTGGTCTACTGACGCGGGCGCCGCAGGATTTTCTGCAGACGACCGCGGCGGCCGATGCAGGCGGTTTGACCCCGGAAGCGATCGAGACACTGATCGCCGAGCGTCTGACAGCGCGAAAAAACAAGGACTTCGCCACAGCCGACCGTATCCGCCGCCAATTGCAGGATGCCGGCATCGTCCTCGAGGACAGCGGACAGGGGACAACCTGGCGACGCAGCTGACGAGCGCAGGAGGCAAACGATGCCGCTACGTTTCGCGCAGCACGGTTTGCCGACTCCAGCCGAAAACTTCATCGACAGGACGTCGACGCCCTCGCCGCCTGAAACGCGCCCGGCCCCAGTCATCCTGCCCGTCGCAGGCCGGGCGTCTTCCAGGTAGCCGGCGGCAAGAGAAACCATTCTTTCAGCGGCCATGGCAAGCAGCATCCGTAATGCCTCCAATCACGGAATCAGCTGGCAGTATCGCGCACAACAGCAGGAACGATTGAGGTGATCGACTCGGCCAGCGTCTCCTCAACGCGGCGGTGTAGCCTGGCCAGAAGCCGCAGCAGATCTGGCGTCCGCCGGTGAATTCAGATCGAGTTCGGTGCGCTTGTCGGGAAGATTGGCTTCGATGAGTATCGTCACCCGCCGATTGCGTGCCCTGCCTTCGACCAAGGTGTTCGCTTCGACCGGCCGGGTATCGGCGTAACCGATGGCCGTCAGACGCTCGGGCGCGACGCCGGCGTCGGCAAACAGTCGCAGCACGGTGGTGGCACGCACCGCCGACAGCTCCCAGTTCGACGGAAACTGCGCATTGCTGATCGGCACGTTGTCGGTATGCCCCTCGATGGTCACCGGAAACTCGGCCGTCACCAGCACATCGGCGATGGATTTCATCGCTTTGGCCAGCGGCGCTTGCAGGACGGCCTGCCCGGGCGGGAAGAGGACGCTGTCGTTGATCTCGACGCTCACCCCGCGGCTGGTTTCGAGAACGCGCACTTTGCCCTGTTCGATCAGCGGCGCCATCACGGCGATAATCTCCTTGGCCATATTGCGCATTTTATCGCGCTGCTTCTGCTTGAAGGCTTCCTGCGCCTTGCTGACCAGATTGGTTTTCGGCAGCGGCGTGATCGTCTGTGCTGGAATCTGCCCTTCCGTGTTGACCTGGACATGCCTGAAGGCGCGGACGATCGAATTGCTCAACACCCGGTACTTGCCTTCATTGATCGTCGATAGCGCATACATGACGACGAAGAAGGCGAAGAGCAAGGTGATGAAATCGGCGTACGAAACCATCCAGCGTTCGAGATTGTCATGTTCGTCGTGCAATAGACGATTTTTTCGGCGCGCCATACCCGTCAGTGTCCCGGTTGCGCAGTCGCTCGCGGATCACTGCGCGCTACTGCGGCGTGGGTGTCGGGGACGGCGTGAAAGGACAGGGTATGCATGCTCCTTCCGCTGGCACGAACCCTCGCCATCAGAGGAGATAGCCCTGCAAACGGCTTTCGATGATGCGCGGATTATCGCCGTTGGCAATGCCCACCAGCCCGTCGATGAGCATTTCGCGCAGCACGATCATGCGGTTGATGTGCGCTTTCAATTTGTTGGCGATCGGCAGATAAACCAGATTGGCCAGTCCGACGCCATAAATGGTCGCCACGAAGGCGACGGCGATACCTCCACCGAGTTTCGAAGGGTCGGAAAGATTTTCCATTACATGGATCAGGCCC
>CAYRXO010000061.1:0-18360 GCA_964428215.1 uncultured Candidatus Accumulibacter sp.
AACATTGTCATATTAAGTGTGGGGGCTGGCGGGAATAAATCTGCGTTTCCTTAGCTTATCCGATTGCCCGAAAAACCGGGACCAACGCACGGCCGGGGTGGTACGCGCTTCTTTGTGCAGGGCAATCAACATGGTGACGGCGCTCAGTGAGAGGCGGACAAGACGCGGCGCGCGAAGAGACGGCGTCGCCAGTTGCTCGATCAATCCTTTTCAACCTCGTGCGCAAAAAATGAGTGAAAATGGCTTTTTTGAGCACAATCATACGAGATGCAACAGTTCGCCTACTCCTGTTTCGTTGTTTGATCGCAACGAAGAATGTCGAAATGCGATTTTCTACAGAAACAGCTGTGCAGCGGAATTGTTGGAGGTAAGTGGTGGAGATGCTAAGATTGACCGGCTTCAATTGAATCTGGAAGCCCTAAAACGATTGGTTTAGAATCACTTTAGCGAGTGTATCGCACACATTGGGCTCCCGGGCCAGTAAGACAATAGTCATCCAAGCACTTATCATTGATTTGTTGGCGGTTGCCGTTAGCGCCTTGTACTGAGGTAGCCAGCACTTTACGAATCATGATCCTGCAGGTGTGGCACACCGAATTGGAGTGCTGAAAATTTCTTATTCACCGGGTCATCAGTCCATTTGTGACCTTACCTTGTCGTGTGAACCGGCTGCGTGTCGCACTTGGCCACGTGACAAGCGCTGTTGTTCGTGGAGTGATGCAAGGTTGTACGCCAAGCAGTCGTCAAGGAACGTCAGGCCGTATGTTGCCATGTAATCGTCGTATCACCTTGCTTTGTTTTACCATGGATACAGTGACTTAATGCGTGATTGGCATGAATGGTTCGACCATGAGAAAACGTAAACAAGGCTGGGAGGTCATGCAGCGTGCGATCGTCGCGCTTTTCCTGCGCGAGTTGAAAACTCGCTTTGGCAAGTACCAGCTTGGTTATGCCTGGGCTTTTATCGAGCCGTTAGGAACGATCGGGGTAATTTTTGCCGTGCTCAAAGCGTTCAGCGGCGTTTCTTACCCGGGGATCAGCCTGCCTGTTTTTATCGGCGTCGGCGCAATAATGAATTCACTGTTCGTTGAAATCACCAACCGGTCGATCAAAGCGGTCGAAGCGAATTCGACGCTATTCAATTATCGGCCAATTCGGCCGGTGGACACGGTGATATCCCGCATGTTGCTTGAAACAATATTGCACATGTCCGTATTTGCGGTTCTGGCAGCGATATTCTGGCTTTTTGGTGGTGAGGTGGAAATCTACGATCTACCCACACTTTTTCTGGTTTTTCTTCTACTTTCAGTTTTCGCCTGTGGCATCGGCATTCTTTATATGCTGGTAACCGATGCTTATTCCGATGCGGACAAAGTGTTGCCGATGCTCAATCGCCCACTTTTTTTTATTTCAGGCGTCTTTTTTTCGGTAAAAAATATCCCACAGGAGTATTGGTCGTTATTCCTCTGGAACCCTATTTTCCACGCCATTGAACTGACGCGTGGCGCTGTGGCGCCCGACTATCATGTTGAAGGGGTCAGCTTGACTTACCTGTTTTTTTGCGCCATGTTCTCGATTACCCTGGGATTGGCGTTCTATCATCGGCAGGAAAAAAGCCTGAAGCTGCGATGATCTGTATCGAAAACCTGTCGAAGTCCTATCGCACCAAAGCGGGCCTGCATCCTGTATTCAACGATCTGTCGCTGAATATCCCGACAGGGACCGGATTGGCCATTCTTGGCCGCAATGGTGCTGGAAAAACGACACTGGTCAATATCATTGGTGGCGCGGAAAATGCCGATAGTGGCCGGATCATCTGTGATGCCAGGATTTCCTGGCCTGTTGGCTTGGCTGGCGGTTTTCAGCCAAGCTTGACGGCACGTGAAAATATCAGGTTCGTTGCCCGCCTGTACAGCGAGAAGTCTGAACTGCCCCGCATCGTGCAATACGTGCGAGATTTTGCCGAAATCGGTGAATATTTCGACATGCCGGTTCGTACGTATTCTTCCGGTATGCATTCACGAATTTCTTTTGGTCTGTCGATGGCGTTCGATTTCGATTATTATTTGATCGACGAAGTCACTTCTGTCGGTGACCCGCAGTTTCGCAGTAAATGTGACGCGGCCCTGGAATCAAAGCGCGCGCAAGGCGCTGGATTCATTGTAGTTTCCCATCAGATGGAGATCGTGCGTCGATTTTGCAATGTGGCTGTCGTTCTGACACGGCACCAGGGCGCCCGCTTCTTCGAGGACGTCGAGGAAGCCATCCTTACTTATCAAAACAATGGTTGAAGCGCTTTTCAAAACGGTCTATGACCGGGTGTCGCACCAACGGCATCGGCTGGGTTTGTTCATCATTTTGATCCCGATGATTCTGGTGACGATCTATTACACACTGATCGCCAATGAACGCTACGTCAGCGAGTCACGGATAGTTGTCAAACAAGGAACTGAACTCGGACAACAACTGGGTGGTTTGAATATTCCCTTGCTCGGGATGTCCGGCGGACCAAATAAAGACGATGCCATGCTCGTCATGGAATTCGTCCATTCGCCCGATCTCCTCGAGCGACTCGACAAGCAATTGAAATTGCGCGATGAATATTCGCTGAAAGATCTGGACGTCTTCAACCAGCTGCCGACCTGGTCGAAAAGAGAAGACTTTGTCGATATTTATCGTCGGCGTGTCGACCTGCGTTATGACAATCAGCGCGGGGTGTTGATTATCCGTACCTGGGCAAAAAGTGCCGAACAAGCGCAAAAACTCAATCAAGCGATTCTTGCCGAGGCCGAGAAATTCATCAACGAATTGTCGCACAAGATCGCGCGCGAACAACTCGATTTCGCCAATACGGAAATGACCGCTGCACGTCAGAATCTCGACAAGGCCAGGGAAGCTCTGCTCGAGTATCAGAACACCAACGGTTTCGTCGACCCGGCTGTCGAAGTAGGCGTGACCAGCCAAGTGATCGCAGGTCTAGAGGCACAGCTTGCGGCCAAAGAAGTCGAGTTGAATACTCTTCTGGCGATGATGCAGGAAAATGCTCCACAAGTCATTTCATTGCGACAGGCATTGGCCAGCATACGTGAAAAGATTGAAGTCGAACGCCAGAAGATTGCCTCCAGAAGAGGGAGCGGATTGAACCGTAAAGCGGCGGCTTTTCTCGACTATAAGTCGATTGTCGATTTCCAGAGCGATGTTTACCGGATTTCCCTGGCGGCTACTGAGAAGCTGCGGGTTGATGCAGCCCGTAAAATCAGAAGCTTGGCAGTAATTTCCTCGCCACAGCTTCCGGAAAGAGCCGAATACCCTCAGCGTCTTTACTTGTTGGGAGTCTGGTTGCTGGCGCTTTGCGTCCTGTATGCATTTGTCCGCCTGGGAATTGAGACCATCGAGGATCATCGTGATTAAACCGTTTTTTACCCTTGCCAGGACGCTGTTGCTTGCCAGCATCGTTTTCACGACCATAGGCAACGCCCAGGCTCAGATTATTCCACCCATTTTTGGGATAACCGGCAGTAACACGCCGAAAACACCGGAGGCACAGAGCGGCCAGATGGCTACGCCTGCGAGCGCAGCCACCGTTCCCCAGATCCGTCTGCCAGGAGAAAACACGACACCCAGTACCGTCATCGCCCCTCCTGCCCCGCGCGATCAACTGGTGGTTGTCAATCCAGCGCCGCCGTCGCGAATGTTCGGCGCTCAATTGTTCGGCGGGACGTTTCGAGGCACGCTCAATCACGGCTTCAATGCCGACTACGTGCTTGCTATTGGCGATCGGGTCAATTTCCGCATGTGGGGAGCGGTCAGTTTCGACGCCAGCCTGGTGGTCGACCAACAGGGCAATCTGTTCATTCCCAATGTCGGTCCAATTCCGGTTGCCGGGGTCAAGAGTGGTGACCTGAACGCTACGCTTGAGCGTGGTGTACACCGAGTTTATAAAAGCAATGTCGGTATCTATGCCTCGCTCGATGCTTCGCAACCGGTCAAAGTCTACGTCACCGGTTTCGTCCGTCAACCTGGCCTCTATGGTGGCTTGGCTGCCGATTCGCCGATTGGATATCTCGATAAGGCCGGCGGCGTCGATCCCGAGCGCGGTAGCTATGTCGACATCGTCGTCAAGCGTGGCGGGAAGGTGCGCAAACAGATCAATCTTTATGCTTTCCTGCTCAACGGCAGCCTCGACATCGTGCAATTCCAGGACGGCGATGTTATCGTCGTCGGCTCACGCAGACATACTTTCAGTGTCTCTGGTGAAGTGTTCAATGCCAACGATTTCGAGTTTAGCGAGCCGTCGATTCCAGTCCATCTGGCATTGGATATGGCCAAGCCCAAACCAGGAGTGACACACGTCAGCATCGCTCGTCGCCAGGGCGCCGAACGACGGACCGAGTATTATCCTTTGTCGGCAGCCGGCCCAGTCCTTCTGCAGGATGGTGATTTGGTAACTCTGACCGCTGACCGCTATGCCGGTACCATCCAGGTGCGTATTGAAGGGGCTCACTCCGGCGAACACGCCTTGGTATTGCCTTACGGCGCCACCCTGAAGGAGGTTCTGACCCGCATCCAGCCGAACAATATGTCCCGCCTTGACGCCATCCAGTTGTATAGAAAATCGGTCCAGGCCCGACAGAACGAGATGCTCGAGATCTCGCTACGCAAGATCGAAGAATCGGCACTCTCCGCCCGTTCCAAGACAACTGAAGAAGCAAGTCTACGCGGTAAGGAAGCCGAATTGGTGATGAAGTTCGTCGAACGTGCCCGTAGCGTTCAGCATAAAGGGCAGGTGGTACTCGATGGAAACACTCGCGATGGCACCTTGCTTGAGGATGGCGACGTTATCGTCATACCGGAGCGTCGCTCGCTGGTCATGGTACATGGAGAGGTGCTGTTTCCAAACGCCACCTCATGGGTCAACGGCGCGACAGCTGACGACTACATCCAGTCCGTCGGTGGCCTGACGCAGGGCGCCGATACTTCCAAGGTGGTGATCATTGCCCAGAACGGAGCGACACGGGTAGGCGAAATCAGCCCCGGCTTCTTCAGCCGTGGTACGCCGATCGAACCAGGGGACGAAATCATGGTCCTGCCGCGCATCGAAACCAAGAGTATCGAAGTTACGCGGGCGCTGACCCAGATTCTTTACCAGATTGCCTTTACTGCCAAGGTGGCTTTCGGCCTTTAAATGCGTCTATCGAACGAGTCTCTCTTGAGGAGTCCAAGCATCATGTCCAAGCCGTTAAGTACGCAACCTTTTCAACGCGACGTTTTTCTTGCCGACGAAGCGGACCAATGGTTTGCACGCAACAAAAGCGTACTGGCGCTTGAACGCGACGATTTGGTAATCAATTCCCTCTCGCTCGTAGTCAGCAAACCCAGACGAATTCTCGAAATTGGCTGTGCAAACGGCTGGCGTCTAGACCGACTGCACCAGTTATACGCAGCAGAATGTGTGGGAATCGACCCTTCCGGCAAAGCCGTTGCCCAAGGCCGAGAAATTTTTCCGGCTCTCGATTTACGCGTTGGCTCTGCTGATGCCATACCAGATATTGACGGCCAATTCGATGTGGTGATTTTTGGTTTCTGTTTTTACTTGATTGATCCCGTATTGCATTTCCGTTGTGTTGCCGAGGCAGATCGGGTACTGAGTGACAACGGTATCCTGGTCATTTCTGACTTTCTGACACCGATTCCTTACCACAACGTGTACAGTCACCGCGAAGGCGTTCGGTCGTACAAGCTTGAATTTTGCCGCTATTTTCTGGCCCATCCCGCTTACAACCTGATCCATCGGACGCTCAATCATCAGAAAAGTGACTTGTTCAATCCCGATCATCGAGAAGGAGTGGACATTCTGATCAAAAGCCTGAGCAACGCTTTTCCCGCCAACCCTTTTCAAGTAAAACCATAACCATGAGCATGCGTCGCTCAGCCGCGAACCGTTATGCGGCGTCTGAAGATTTTTTAGAACGTGCCGAACGGGTAATTCCACTCGGTTCACAAACCTTTTCCAAAAGTCGTACCCAGTTTCCCTTGGGCGTTTCGCCGCTGTTTGCCGAACGAGGCGAAGGAGCATACCTCTACGATGTCGATGGCAACCGCTATCTCGACTTCATCTGTTCGCTGGGTGCCATCACTCTCGGACACGGCGACCCGGAAATGAGCGCTGCAGTTGTACAACAACTCGGCCAGGGAGTGTTATTCAGTCTGCCTGCCCGACTCGAAGCGGAGGTCGCCGAAAGGATCGTCGACTGCGTACCGTGCGCCGAAAAAGTCCGTTTTGGCAAAAACGGTTCGGACGCCACCGCCGGTGCCATACGTCTGGCGCGGGCATATACCGGTCGTGAACGGGTGGCCGTCTGTGGTTATCACGGTTGGCAGGATTGGTATATCGGTTCCACCTCGCGCAATCTGGGAGTGCCTGAATCGACCCGGGCGCTGACGCACACTGTCGTCTATAACGATCTGGCAGCGATCGAAAAACTTTTCGGCGAGCATCCGGGCGAGTTCGCCGCGCTGATCATGGAGCCAATGAATTTCATTGAGCCACTGCCGGGCTATTTGGCCGACGTCAAAAGCTGCTGCCGTAAGCACGGTGTCCTGCTGGTTTTCGACGAAGTGGTTACTGGATTTCGTTACGCTCCCGGCACCGCCCAGGAGTTGCTCGGCGTTACCCCCGATCTGGTCACCTTGGGCAAGGGCTTGGCCAACGGTTTTCCGCTGTCAGCAATTGCCGGTCGCGCCGAGGTGATGAAACTGATGGAAGAGGTATTCTTCTCGTTCACCATGGGTGGTGAAGCACTGTCACTGGCAAGTGCCCGTGCCTGTCTCGACAAACAACGCGAGAAGAAAGTATTGGCGGTCATTGAGCAACTGGGTACTCGTCTTAAAGCCGGTGTGGTCGAACGTATCAAGCGTCATGGACTCGACGGTGCGCTGTCGATTGCCGGCCATCCGAGTTGGACACTCCTTGCCTTCGCCGATTGTCCGGGAGCGAGCACTATTGAATTGAAAACGCTGTATATGCAAGAGTGCTTCAAACGAGGCATTCTCAGTTTTGGTGTACACTTCATCAACTATGCGATGAGCGATGCGGATGTCGACACACTTTTCGCAGCGTACGACCAGATCTTTCCGATCATCGCCAGTGCCATCGCATCAGGGGATTGCCGACGCTATCTGGAATGCGAACCGCTAGTGCCGCTATTCAAGGTTCGCTGAAATGAAAGTGTTGATTTTTGGTCTCGGCTCGATCGGCCGGCGGCATGCGCGTTGCTTCAAGGCAGTCGGTGCGTCTGCCGTTGCTGGCTTCGATCCGGATGCTGCAAGGCGTGCGCAATTTGTGCAGGAGCTTGCCAGCGAAGTCTTTGCCAGTGAAACCGAAGGATTGGCCTGGAATCCGGATCTGGTCGTGGTTGCCAGCCCGAATGCCTACCACCTGCGTCAGGCGCGCCATATTGTCGCCGCCGGTAAGGCAATGTTGATCGAAAAGCCTCTCGGTACCGATCTTGCCGAAGCCCGCGAACTGGAACGAATGATTGTCAGCGCAAAGGTTTATGCGCACGTCGGTTCCAACTGGAAGTTTCATCCTGCCTTCAGGACCATCAAATCCTGGCTGGCTGACAATCGACTGGGTCTTGTCACCGGCGTGCAGGCACTGGCCGGCCAATGGTTGCCGGACTGGCATCCGTGGGAGGATTATCGACAAATGTATTCCTCTCGTTCCGACCTCGGTGGCGGCGCGATTTTCGATACGCATGAGCTGGATTATCTGACATGGCTGATCGGCCCGGTTGTCGAATTCTGCGGCTTCAAGGCGCACAGCGGCGCACTTGAAATCGACACCGACGACGTTGCGGCCTGTCTGCTGCGTTTCCAGAATGGTGCCTTGGGCATGTTGCTCACCGACTACATTCAACGAGTGCCATGCCGACGCTATCACATCTCCGGCAGTCAAGGAACGCTCGAATGGGACCACGCTGACGGGGATGTCGTCCTGCATTTACCTGGTCGGCGAAACGCCGAGCGGGTGGACCGGCGGCTTGCCGATATCAACGACATGTACATCGCGCAGGCGCAGCGCATCCTGGACGATGTGCGTGACGGGGGCAGACCGGAAACGCCGGTAGCGTCGATGCTGCGCGTACTAGATCTGCAGACCCGCTGGCATCGGCAACACCAGGAAATGCTCACCAACTGAGCGCTGGCGAAGACATCTTCTCAGTAAACCGGGATTCGGGACAGACGCAATGGAATGTCATAAGAATATTTGTCGTACAGGCAAGTCAGCATGTGACAAACGCAGCAGTTCATCCATGCTGTCGATTGACCGACCAGTTCCAAGACACGACGCCCTAATAGTAGACATGATCCGTGATGAACCATCGTATTTCCCCGCCCAATGTCCTGATCACCTCGGCCGCAGCAAAAATACCGTTAATTCAGTCGTTCCAAAAGGCCTTACAGGGGAAAGGCAAGGTTTTTTCTGCCGACATCAGTTCGGATTGTGCCGCTGCGCACCTATCAGACGGACATTTTGTCGTCAAGCGACTCGATGCGCCTGGTGCCATTGAGCAATTGCTCGCTCTGTGCGCACAAAAAGCAATCGGCTTGATCGTTCCCACACGAGACGGGGAACTGGCGGGACTGGCGGCCGCGCGCGAACGCTTCGCTGCGCAAGCAGTTTGTGTGCTCGTGGCTTCGCCCGAAACGATAGCCATCTGTCAAAACAAGCGCATATTCAGCCGATTTCTGCAGGACCATTGCCTGCCATCGATACCCTTGCTCGATCCCAAGGTGTCGGACATCTCTTTCCCGGTTTTCGTTCGTCCGGTGTATGGCGCTGCTGGACGAGGTGCTCGCTCAGTGGAATCGGCACACGAATTGACCTCATTGTTGTCTGGAAACGATTATCTGGTTCACCCGCTGATCGAGGCACCTGAATATTCGATCGACCTGTTGATGGACCTGTCGGGAAAACATGCGCTCGATGCCGTCTGTCGGGAGCGACTCCAGGTCGTCGCTGGTGAATCGAAAATCTCGCGAGTTGTCGATCTGCCTGCGTTGTCCGCACTCGTCAAACGGCTGGGCGAAACTCTCGGACTGGTCGCTCACAATACCGTTCAAGCATTCCTCGATCCTCAGCATGGTCCGCTGTTCATCGAGATCAACCCACGCTTTGGCGGCGCGTCCAATCTGTCGATCCAGGCAGGACTCGCCAGCCCGCGCAGGATACTCGAGTTGTTACACAATGATTCGCTCGCCTATCAACCGGCCACCATCGCCATTGGTGCGACGATGTTTCGCTACGCCCAGGACGTGATTACCGGGGTCTGACCGTGCCGCTACCCTTTCGTTATTTGTTGATCGATCTCGACGACACGCTGGCCCCCGAGTGGGACTATGTTGCCGGTGGCTATCGGGCGGCAGCCGAATTGCTTTCCCGAATGACCGGTAAAGAATCATCTGTTCTATTCAATCAGTTTGTCTATGAACATATGAAGTACGGGCGATATCGGATCATGGATCGGATGGCATCGATTTATCAAGCGTCGCCTGATCTGGCCAAAGACCTGATCGACGCCTACCGCCACCATTCGGTGAACATGCATTTCTATCCGGGAGTCAAGAAAGCGCTCAGACGGTTGGTTGCAGAGGGATACAGATTGGCAGTGGTTACCGACGGCAGCGTTGATATGCAACGTAGAAAAGTGGTGTCTCTAGGACTCGCCGATCTGGTCGAAGTGATCGTCTATTGTCTGGAATGGAACGCTCCTAAGCCAAGTAGCAAAGCATTTCAGCATGCAATGTTAACGCTGGGAGCCGCACCGGCAGCAACAATCGTCGTGGGAGACGATCCATTCCATGATTTGCAGGCTGCAGCGGCTTTGGGCCTGCGGGCATGTCGAGTCAGGACGGGGCGCTTTGCCACCATCGACGATCCGGATGCGGTTGACATTCCCGACTTGAAGACGTTTGCCGCACTGCCAAACTGGTTGCACGGGGAAACCGCATGAAAACAAACATCCCCGCTATCTCTTTAGTGGTGGAGACCAGCCCGGTTTATGGCAGAGGGCATATTGCACGCTGTATTCTTCTCGCCAAAGCGCTACGTTCCAAAGGGGCGGACTGTCGTTTTTTCCTGACAGACCGACTGCAGATTGATGGACTCGAGTCGTTTCCAACGTCTTTACTGACCGATGGACTGCCACCCAGCGGAAACATCGTGATTGTCGACGGCTATCGGTTCGCACCGTCTTGCCTGGAAAAATTGAAAGCCTCATCTGCGCGGCTGGTGGTGATCGACGATCTCGCCGATCGCGATTTCCCGGCCGACGTAATACTGAACCACAATCTGTACGCCACCGACCTCGATTACCAGCGACATGGCAGCGCGAAACTACTCCTCGGATTGCGATATTGCCTCGTCAGATCCGAATATTGCCAACTGGCCGGACAATCATCACCGTCAACTCCTGCAGTGTTGATCACCTTGGGTAGCGGTCCACTTGCAAGTTCCGCAGAACAACTGGCACGGACCATTAATCGGCAATTCGGAATCCGCGTTGACGCCACACTCGGTGCCGATACTCAATTACCCAACGATAACAGCGACACCTTGCATTTTCATCGCTTTGTCGAACTTAGCCAACTTATAGCCAATGCCTCGTTAGTCATTTGTGGGTTGGGAGTTACATTTTTGGAAGTAATGGCGACTGGTCGTCAGGTTATCGGCGTCCAGGTTGCAGACAACCAGCGGCTAGCTTATCGGGCAGCCGCGTCGCTTGGGTATTCGGTTTTCGAACATATTGATCAACAGTTAATATCACTGTCAGTCGGAAAGGTATTGAACGGGGAATGCCGGACGATCAGCGATAATAAATTTTTTATTGACGGTCGTGGTTCATTTCGGGCTGCGGCAGCCATTCTTGACACAAAGGGTCTCCGCCATGCCGACATGTCGTAGTAGCGAACAATTTTCAGGCAGAAAATTCATTTTCATCCATGTTCCCAAAACGGCAGGCGTTTCCATGACTGCTGCTCTGGCCGGGCATGTCGAACCATACGAAAACGATCTGACATTGCGGGAACACATCATCAACCGTTCATATGACCTGATCAGTCGTTTCCAGGGCGTGCTTTTCTGGCACATCACGGTCGACGATCTGCGTGCTTATTACGGAAACGAGGAAATTGACAATTTCTACTCCTTTGGATTCATCCGCAACCCGTGGGATTGGCTGGTTTCGATGTACTTTTTTATCCGAAATCATCGTGATCATCCTGAGTCGATGATTTGCGGTCACATGACTTTTAAACAGTTTTTGAGATTTTTCGCCTCTAAGAACATCTCACAATCTTCGTTTCTGACGGCGAACGGCGTTGTCGCCGTCAGTCAGATCTTTCGCCTGGAGGACCTGAAAACCGCGTTGCGCGAAATCAGCGCAATAACTGGAATTGCTTCCGATAACTTCACGACAGAGAACAGCACCGACCATCAGGCGTATCAAACATACTACGATGACGAAGACATTGAATTTGTTCGCTCCCATTTCGCGGCGGATCTCGCGCTGGGAGGCTACGAATTTGGTGTACAGCCCCAAATCGAATGGCGATGCATGGATGATTCTGATGCAGCAAACGCACCTGTGAGAAAGGAAGTGCAACAGTCGAGAGCACAATCACGTCCAAGACTTGTGTTACACATTGGAACGCACAAAACCGGCACGACGGCAATTCAAGTTCGTCTTGAAAGCTTACTCGATGAATCGGACTCGATTGTTTATATCAGACCAAACGAAGTATTTTACCAATTGAGTGATGCGCGTGAATATTCACAGTCGTTGACTGCCAAACTGAAAGACTTTTTTCAACAGCAACTGTCTATAAAACAGGCAGAAACGTATATATTATCTTTCGAAGGATTAAGCGGAAACCTTTTTGCTGGCTACTCAAACTCGCAACTGATCGCACAGACAGTGTCCACTGCAGTGAGCGATATATTCGATGTCAAGGTTATCATCTATATCCGTCGCCAGGATTATTTTATTGAGTCGATCTATGCACAATTGGCCAAAACCGTAGTCATACCTGACATGGTTTCATTTTTACACTCATTGCCAGCAAATAGTTTCGACTGGCACCTCCTGATCGGCCATTGGCGTGAGTGTTTTGGCCGGGAAAATATCAATGTTATGATTTATAACAAGGCGGATTTATTTTCAACAGGAGGCATATTCAAAAATTTCATTGATGCGGCAGAGATCAACGAAGCAGAATTCTGTGATAATTATCCGTTTCGATTAGATAACGTTTCATTTAACCGGGATGCAATCGAGATTGCCCGATTAGTAGGTCCAGAATTGCTCCCGAATGAATTTCCAATACTGTGCAACATACTTGAATCATATTCGGTCGATGGGAAACATTTTCCATTATTTTCTCGTCGAGAACGGTCGCAAATCATCAAGAAGTTTTCAATTTCCAACGAGCTGTTGCGCAAGGAATATTTCAGCGATCGGAAACGAGTATTCGACGCTTCTCTGGATGAATTTCTTGATTTTGATTACAATGGCATCGGAATGCCTGATCTGGTGAAAGCCCTTGTTTTATCTATTAAACAATCCCGATGATCAACGCTTGAAATTTAATGAGGCGAAGGAATGCACCAATGAGCAATGAACTGAACAAAGGGGGGCACGGGACTAAATCGCACGCCAGTCATGACTATCGTAACACCCGTATGCGGTTAGCTGAGGAACTAAGAAAATGTCCAATCCCCGATTCGGAATTGACTGGAAATCTTGCGCTATACATCGAACGGATGCATCTGTCCCGCATCTTGCTGATGCACCAACTATATCAACAAATACTTGTCATTCCTGGTGTAATCATGGAGCTGGGTGTCCGCTGGGGCCAGAATATGGCTTTGTTCAGCGCTTTCAGGGGAATGTACGAACCGTATAACTATACCCGGAGAATCATTGGCTTCGATACATTTGACGGATTTCCTCAGATTGCTTTTGAAGATAACCCAAGCAAAAATGTAGAACAAGCGAATGCCGTCGGAGATTATTCCGTCACTTCGGGTTGGAAAGAAAGTCTGGAAGCCATCTTGCGCCATCATGAACAGACGTCTCCCTTGGCGCACCTCACTAAATGGGAACTGGTCGAAGGCGATGCTTCACTGACTTTTCAGGCTTACCTGGATAGTCATCCAGAATTGCTTGTGTCGCTTGCTTATTTTGATTTCGATATTTTTTTACCAACAAAGCATTGTCTAGAACGCTTGCTGCCGAGGCTCACCAAAGGTTCGATAGTCGTCTTCGACGAATTGAATTGCCCGGATTTTCCCGGTGAAACGGTTGCACTACGAGAAGTCATTGGCACACATAATGTGGCTTTACGCCGAGATCCGAATAATCCCTATGTTTCGTGGTTTATATGGCAATAGGCTGACAAAATCGTTTTATCTTTATTTATTAATTTTTTAAATGGCCGACATAATGAAAAATGCGTCGATATTGGTAACCGGGGGAACGGGTTCTTTCGGAAATGCCTTTGTAAAATTTGCTCTTGAAAACCTTGATCTTAAACGACTGGTGATTTATTCGCGTGACGAATTCAAACAATACAACATGGCAAACAAATTTGGCGAGCACCCTGCTTTGCGTTTTTTTGTTGGCGATGTGCGGGATATCGAACGCCTCGGTTTTGCCATGAAGGGAATTGACTTCGTTTTTCATGCAGCTGCCTTGAAGCAAGTCGTTACGGCCGAATATAATCCAACTGAAGCTTTGCGTACCAATATAATTGGTGCAGAGAATGTGATGAAAACGGCAATCAAGGCTAACGTCAAAAAGGTGATGGGAATTTCCACTGACAAGGCTGTTAGACCAATCAATCTTTATGGCGCTACAAAAGCCTGTATGGAAAAAGTTTTTATAGCAGGAAATCATTTGTCAGGAGCGGATGGAACCCGTTTTTCCGTGGTTCGCTACGGTAACGTGATCGGATCGCGGGGTAGTGTAGTGCCGCTTTTCCGCAAGCTTGCCGAGTCAGGACAAAAGCTGACCATTACTGATCGGCGGATGACCCGCTACTGGCTTCGTATCGAAGACGGTGTTCAGTTTGCCTGGGAATGCCTGGAAATGATGGAAGGCGGAGAATGTTTTGTTCGAAAATGCCCATCAACCTATATTCTCGACCTCGCCAAAGCGATTGCTCCACAAAATGAGGTCGACATTATCGGAATTCGGCCCGGCGAGAAGCTGCATGAAGAAATGGTCAGCCCAGGCGAAGCATCTTCCACTTATGAATATTGCGACCGTTTCATCATTCAACCGACGGTCAAGCTGTGGGATAAGCCACACCCGCCCGCGTATATGGGCGAAGAGGGACAAAGGGTTGCGGATGATTTTTTCTATGATAGCGAAAACAATCCACATTTTTTAACGGTTAGTGAAATCCGCGACCTGATAGCAAAAACCGAAGTCGTTTCTGAGTAATCTTTTCCAGAGAATGCTCGTGAAATTTTTCAATCGTATTGGCAACTGGCTTAAGGCGGTAGATCGCTGGATCTTTGTCAGGTTGGTACGATTAATCTGTTTCCTGTTGCCAATCTTCGGTATTCGGGGTTACGCATTCATTTTCCAAACGCTTGCATATTTGCCGTTCGTGAGGATGCTTGTGGTTCCTCTTTGGCGACGAGTGCTGTTTATTACAGGTCATCGTGTCAAAGCGGCCGAATGGCTAAGTTGGGTGGTTCAGCGGTGGCCATATCCCAGGTATCTGGTTTTAAATGCAACGACATTGGTCGATGCACGAAGGTTTGTCGGCGTATCTGAACTGCTGACTGCTGCTAAAGCTGCGATAACAACGCGTCTCAAATATAGTGGTTTGTACTTTGATATCGTCAATATTGAAGCGATGTTGGCAATAGAGAAGGGTGATATCTCTCCGGATGCTGCGTTTTTTGCCGTTTGGCGGGGTCCAGCGATTAGTGATTATTGTTACCAGAGAGCCTGGGATGCTCATTCCGTTCTCGATGCCAACGGCACACGACGTTATCTCGAATATTACATGCGGATGATCAACTACGATCCCGATCTGGTATTCAATGTCTGCGATGCGTTGATGATCCCAAACTCTCTTTGGCTGGACATCATGAACGCCATGCAGCAAGTCGAACTACGAATTGCTGCTGAACATAATGCTGATATGGCTATAAGCAGTGCTGCAAATATCTTTGGCAAGCTAGATACGATGCTTCAACTGACTTCGTCTCGCAAGCGTAAGCAAGAGTGGTTGAGCGGTGTTCATCTGCGTATGGCGCGGGCGTATTTTGAAACGGGTCGTTTCGAACGCGTTTATGAACTCCTGAGCCAGGAGAAGAGACCAAGCGCGCGTAAATGCTATATGGAAGGTCTGCTCCACTTGTACGACCAGCAGCGCGGCAATCCCAAGCTTGGACGGCAATTGCTCGCCAAAGCATATGCCGATAAACAGACGACAAAGGCTGAACGAAGCATGATTGCCGGTGAAATTGCTGTTGCCTATGAGGAATCCCATAATTTTGCCGCGGCGCGTCAATATTACGTTTCCAGCTTCTACATCGGCGGTATCCCCAGTTTTTTACCCGACTATCTTTATCGCCATGTTTCTTTCTGTATGGCTAAGGGCGATTATGAAGAGGCAACTCATGTCATGCAATCCGCGCTTCGGTTGCTATGGATCGGGTTCAGGAAACTGGCCCGTGTCCCTGTTGAAAAGCGTATCGAACGCAAGCAGCTGATCCCGCCGAAAGGTGCTTTCTTTTTGGGGTGCTGGGGAATCGGCGACGATATCATACGGTTTGGCATGCTGGCCGCGCTGCTAGATGTCGAACAAGGGGCGGCTTATGGCTTTTCTGTCGATCCACGCATGCAGACACTTTATCAACGCTCTTTCCCACGCTATGAATTTGTGCCGATTTCCCGCCAAAATAGCCCATTCGCCGTCAGTGAGCAGGAATATTTCCGTTTGCGCGATGGTGTTCCACCTAGTCTTGATCGTGGCCGGTTCGACATTAATATTCTGAATGCCGTGAAGCGCTATCCGGATATCGCGCTGACAGAAGATGCGTGGGTGGCTTTTATCCAGGCTGGGCCGAAAGTATGCCGGCCAAATGTACCGCTTCTCAAAGTGATGCCCGAAAAGCTGCAAGCAGCTCGAAATTGGTTGGCTACGCTGCCATCAGGTCGCAATGTTGGTATTTCCTGGCGGAGCGGGCAGCGCAATCTGATACGCGACAAATCGTATTCAGATCTTGTTCGGGACTGGGGCAAAGTTCTCGCCGTCGATGGCGTGAATTTCATCAACTTTCAGTACTCTTGGGAAGAAGACGAGCTACGTGAAGCGGAAAAGGAACATGGCTGCCGAATTCACATGATGCCCGGCGTCGACCTCAAGAACGATATCGAGGATATCGTCGCTCTGGCATACGCGTTGGATTTGGTCATTGCCCCGGGTACTGCGGTACGCGAAATGTGCGCGGCAGCCGGAGCGCGCGTCTGGACGTTATCGACTACTCCGGTCCTCCCTGATTTGTGGCGCTTGCAAGAAGATGGTCTGACCGACCGGCTGTTTCCGAGCATGATTCACTTCACAGCAGAACGCTATGGTGATGTCGCCGGCGCCCTGAAGGAAATTGCCAAACGCCTTCCCGATCTGACGGCGGAGAACAAGGAATCGCAGCGAGCGCTTGTTTGAGGATTGGATAATGAAATTTCTGGGTTATGGTCGCCAGACCATTGATGAAAGCGATATTGCGGCAGTCGTCGCAACACTACGAGGTGATTACCTGACGCAAGGACCGGCCGTCGTCGCCTTTGAACAGGCGCTGGCCGAGTATGTCGGCGCGCGCTACGCTGTGGCGGTGGCCAATGGAACCGCCGCGCTGCATGTTGCCTGTCTTGCTGCCGGCCTGGGTTCGGGCGACAGTGGGGTGACACAAGCGCTTACTTTCGCAGCTAGTGCCAATTGCATGGCTTACTGCGGCGCGCGTCCCGATCTGGTCGATGTCGATCCGGATACGCTCTATATGTCGTCGGACAGCCTGCGCGAACATCTTGAACAAGTGCCACAATGCAAAGTGGTCATCCCGGTGGCGATGGGCGGTTTATCGACAGGGCTTGCCAGAATCCGTGAGATTGCTGGCGAGCGGATCATTATCGAAGATGCCTGCCATGCCCTCGGTGGTCGGATAGAACAAGGGGCGCCTGTGGGTGGCAGCGGCTATGCCGACATGACCGTTTTTTCGTTCCACCCGGTCAAACCAATCACTACTGGCGAGGGTGGCGCAATCGTCACCGATCGTGAAGATCTTTATCGCCGCATGCTGGCGCTGAGAAGCCATGGCATCGTGCGGGCTCCGGATCCCTTGTTCGACCCGTATCATGCTGACGAGCCGTGGTATTACGAACAGCAGGTATTGGGCTACAACTATCGGTTGTGCGATATCCAGGCGGCGCTTGGTCGATCCCAATTGCAGCGGATCGATACGCTGATCTCCCGCCGTCGCGATATCGCACTGTATTACGACCGCGAATTCAGCGATCTCGAAGGAGTTCGCCTCGTGCAGGCGAGCCCCGATTTCCGACAAAGATCGGGGCATCATCTCTACGCGTTACGTATCGCCTTTGAAGACTTTGGAATCACACGCACGGCAATGATGAAGGCACTGAAAGCCGAAGGCATCGGCAGCCAAGTGCATTACATACCGGTGCATTATCACCCCTATTACCGGCAGCGTTTTATCGATCGGCGTTTCGCCGTCGCGGAAAGCTATTACCAGGAATGTCTGACATTGCCATGCTATCCGGGGCTGGACGATGCGGATCTGCAACGGGTTGTCACCGGTGTGAAAAAAGTAATTGCAGGTTTGAATCGAAACGATTGACGGGATTACCGATGAAAATTGAGCAGATCACCATAGACGCTGAATCACCACCCTACGTTATTGCCGAAATGTCAGGCAATCATAATGGTGACATCGAACGCGCCAAGCGTCTGATCGCGGCAGCCAAGTGGGCAGGTGCCGCCGCCGTCAAATTGCAAACCTATCGTGCGGACACCATTACCATCCGCTCGGAACGTCCAGAATTCAGAATTTCCACTGGTCTTTGGGCTGGGAGAACTCTTTACGAGCTTTATGAAGAGGCGCATACGCCCTGGGAGTGGCACGCCGAATTGTTCGCTTACGCCCGACAGCTCGGTATCACCATTTTCTCGTCACCGTTCGACCTCAGCGCGGTTGATTTTCTCGAGCAGTTGGGCGCGCCAGCCTACAAAATCGCTTCCGCGGAAATAGTCGATTGGGGG
>CAYRXO010000062.1:0-18134 GCA_964428215.1 uncultured Candidatus Accumulibacter sp.
CGCCGGTGGCGTTGAGGCGATTGATTCTGACCTGCCGCGCAGCGGCCGCAAGCCGCGTATCGATGCGGCGGAGATCGTGCGCGTTACGACGCAGACGAAGCCCGAAGGCGCGACCCACTGGAGCACACGCAAGCTGGCGGCGCATCTCGGCGTTTCGGATACCACGGTGCTCAAGGTCTGGCGTGCCAACGGGCTCAAGCCGCCTCTGATCAAGACCTTCAAGGTGTCGCGCGATCCGAAGTCCGTCGAGAAACTCGAAGACATCGTGGGCTTGTACATGTCGCCACCGGAGCATGCTTTGGTTCTGTGCGGCGACGAAAAGAGTCAGGTTCAGGCACTGGATCGCACCCAGCCCGGTCTGCCGCTCAAGAAGGGCCGGGCAGAAACGATGCTCACGATTACAAGCGCAATGGAACGACGACCTTGTTTGCGGCGATGAACACGCTGGATGGTTCGGTGATCTCCTGCTGCGCGCCGCGTCATCGCCCTATCGAATGGCTCGACTTCCTGCGCCAGATCGATCGGGAAACGCCCAAGGACAAGGCGTTGCATCTGATCTGCGACAACTATGCGACGCACAAGCATCCCAAGGTCAAGGAATGGCTGGAAAAGCATTCGCGTTTCCATATTCATTTCACGCCGACCTCCGCGTCCTGGCTCAACATGGTCGAATGCTTTTTCCGCAGTATCTCGACCGACCGCCTGAAGCGCGGCGTCTTCCGCAGCGTGCCCGACTTGATCGCTGCCATTGAGGAATACATCGCCGTGCATCATCAGAATCCGAAACCCTTCGTCTGGACCGCCAACGCCAATGACATCCTCCAGAAAGTCATCCGCGCCAATCGGCAGATCAGTTCAAAGAAAAACGAAGCACTACACTAGCGTAGCCAATGCTGGCGGAGGCGGTCGCCGATGGCAGGCCGTTTGCGGTCATGCGGTCTGGTGACGGGAGACAAGGGGTGGCGGATGCGCTACGCTTATCCACCCTACAAGTACTCGGGAGAATATCCAGCAGGCAAAAGGTATGCCGGATTAAGGTAGTGCCAGGGGTTCCAGAATCGTTTGGCGCCTCGCGATGGGTCGGCGCCTGACATGCAGATTGGCAGCGAGATCGCTATCGTCAAAAACCCGTTTGCTCTGCAGGGTGGGAATCCCGAGCTCCTGGGCACGACGACGCCGATCGTCGACGGCGCGATTTCCAAGCTCACTTGGGACGGGACAGAGCGCTGTATGCTTCAGTCTGGAATGACGAGCCGTTTTATGATCCGCTGCAACCCATGAGCCGTAGGGTGGATAAGCGCAGCGCATCCACCCAAAAATTTTTAGCGTTAGATCGTGGGCATGGCTATTGCTTGCATCACGATGGCTGCACGCCACGGGGGAAGGATTGCTGCGGGAAGGGCGGTGGATGCGCTGCGCTTATCCACCCTACGGCTGGATGTCACGGCCGAAGGCCTGGCCGCGTTGGGCCTGCCGGATATCGACGCGCAAGCCATGCAGGAGATGGATTCGGTCAAGAACATGCCCGACATCCAGCGAGTCGCCAAGGCCTTCGCCCGATAGCACGTGGCCATCGAACTCCTGCGCGGCTTTTGCTGACGGCGCATACCTGCGCGGTGCGATGAAATCCGCATGTTTGATGACGAACGGGTGGTCAGATCCCAGAAACCATTCCCAGTGGAATCGCCTGAAAATAGCTACAGAAAAAAGTTGCGCTCCGTTTTTTTCATGCTGACGCATGACAGGATACATCCGTTTCACGGATGAAAAACGGCGGCCCATGGCCGCCGCGAGAAGGCAAAGAATGCGATTTTGTCGGGTCAGGCTTTGCGTCGGCGCAAGGCACCCAGACCGGCCAGACCGATGCCGAGCAGCGCCAGCGAGGCGGGTTCGGGCACCGTTTCCTGCACTTCCAGCGCGAACCGTATCGATGGCCGGAGCGCTTTCTGGAGTTTGTTGGTTTGGCCACATGGAGGCGAAGTAACGAACTTCGTCGAAGCCTGCGGAATCCGCCAGACCGAGCACAACGACAACGGCCGTGGTGAAATTCCCGGAACCGGTCAACACGCTGTTGTTGTAGGTTTCCCAGAAACCGTTGATTGGTTCGCCGAACCCGGAGCCAGCGGCAAACTCAATAGCGGAAAAATCCGACCCATTACCTGCCTCGTCACACTTAAAAAAGCACTTAAAAAAGGGTTAAGTTCATTTTTGAATGGGGACAAGAGGGAAAAGGTGCCAGGTTCAATTTATGCATGCTCTTTTGGTTCGGTCGGCCTTGGCTTATCTGACTGTCCGAAAAACCGGGAGCGCCGTGAGAAAATAAACTTGGCCCCTTTTCTTTTTCCGGCGCGGGTTCGGGGCGGTCCGAGTGCAAAGCACGTTCGGGCTACCGGCTGGCGAAAGCCAGGAAGTCGGTCGGCCGTCTCTGGCTGCGCCGTCGGGGGCTTGCCTTTGCATTGACCGACAGCCGGGAAAGCTTACAATCCCCATAAAGTACCGCCGTCGAAGCACTTCAGTCCAACGAGGTTTATCTGCCGCGGATGCACCAGCGGCAAGGACGGACACTTTCGGCGCGGCAGATAAACGCTATTCGTTAGGCATCCTGGATTGTCCGAGTCGAAACATTCGGAGTTGACGATATGCCGTGCAACATCATTCCTACCTTGAAATATGTAGACGCGGCGGCCGCAATCGATTGGCTGTGTCGAGCCTTCGGATTTCAACGTCACCTAGTCGTCGAAGGCGAGAGCGGCACAATCGAGCATGCCCAACTCATCCTAGACGACGGGATGGTCATGCTCGGCTCAGTGAGAGATTCGGAATTCGATAAACTACAAAAGCCGCCGTCCGTAACAAGCGAGTTCGTTTCCCAAAGCCCGTACATCGTCGTAGAGGACGTCGACGCTCATTGCGCCAGAGCGATAACCGCCGGCGCCCGCATCGTTATGGAACCATCGGACCAAGACTACGGTGGTCGCCTATATTCATGCAAGGATCCCGAAGGGCATCTTTGGAATTTTGGCTCGTATAACCCATGGAAATGAAAATCGGGGTCGGAACGCCTAATCGGGTAAGGACCGCGGCTTCTAACCGGCCCTCCCCACACCACCCGCCGTGCGGGTCCGCAGTGGGCGGTTCAACGAGATGGCGCGCTTGACGACGACGGATAGCCCTGCGCCTTGCACCACAACTGCTTGATTCTCGGCACCCCCTGCGCCTGAAGCCAGTCATTGTTCAACGCCTGCTGCCGCGCCGGCGTACGTGCCATGCGCCAGCAGATCTGAAGGGGAAAGGGGCTAGGCTCAATTTATAGAGCATCAAAGGGGCCAGGGTGAAATAAAGTGAAATTTGAATTTGAGGAAAATGGGGAAATGAGCTTGGCCCCTTTTATTCCTTTTATTCTCCGGGAAATGAGCCTGGCCCCTTTTATTCAGATTGCCGATCTGCCGGTAGGGCAGTGGTATGGGCATATCTTCCACTATTCGCGGAGCGAGACAACGCAGCGGTCGCTGTTGCAGGCGTGCCTGTCGGATGGCGGCGCGGGAAAAGCCCTCTACGTCGGGTAAACGCATTGTTCCCAACGTCGGGCATGGCCCAGTAAGCGTCCGGCAGAGCCGTTCCTTGCGCGAGAACGGGGGGGCGCAAACCAGGATTCTCGGTGCACCGACTACTCGACCGATGTCGTGCCGGCGATGGTTTTCGGAATGCTGCGCATGATCATTTTGGCCAGAACAGCCACGGAAAACACGATGCCGAGGGTGGTCATCAACAAGGCGTGCCGGGCAACGTCGCCGGTCGAGACCACTGGATTGCCGCTGCGCCCGAACGCGAGCACCAGCAGGAAGGGGAAACCGGTCATCAGGATGGCGGTGACGCGCACCCAGAAAAGCGAGCGATCGTGTGTGCCGCACAAGTCGCTGAGCAGGCGCATCGTCACGGGCTTCAGATAAAAATTGACCGACAGGCCAACCAGCAGCGGAATGGAAATTTCGACGATGAAATTCAGCAGCTCCATTTTATTTCCTCATTAACAGTTATTTCTGTAAAAACAGAAATAAACGGTACAAAAAAACGGGCGTGTCCGCCCGTGACGACACGCCGGCTCACACTTTGCGGCGAATTTTCTGACTGATTCGGGCGCCGACGCCGAGCGCCTTCATCAAGGTATCCGGCTTGTAGTGCAACATCTCGTCGGCCAGGGCGCTGCCGATCTCGATGAACTGCAGGGTTTCTTCGATGCGCTGCCGTGTTCCCGGCTCTTCATCATCGATCGCCGGGTTGGCCAGGCATTCCTGCAAGGCAGCGATCGTCGGGTCGACCTCGCGTTGCCGACGGCCGGCGACGATCAGCTTGAACAACTCCCAGACGTCGGTCGACGTCTCGAAATGGTCGCGGCGGTCACCCTTGAGGTGCACGGTGCGCACCAGGTTCCATGCCTGCAGTTCTTTCAGACTGTTGCTGACGTTCGAGCGCGCCACGCCAAGCGTCATGGTGATTGTCTCAGCGTCCATGGGCCGGCCAGTCAGATAGAGCAGTGCGTGAACCTGCGCGACTGTGCGGTTGACCCCCCAACGGGAACCCATCTCACCCCAATGGAGAATGAAGCGTTCGCTGATCGGTTTCAGTTCCATGGCGGTCAGTTTACTATTCCATTTGTTTCTGTCAATACAGAAATAAGAGAATTTTCGAGGCTGTGTTCTGAGGGGGCATCAAAGGGGCCAGGGTGAAATAAAGTGAAATTTGAATTTGAGAAAAATGGGAAAATGAGCCTGGCCCCTTTTATTGAGCGTGGCCCCTTTTATTGCTTTTATTAATTTCGCGCGCCCAGTGGTGGGCGCCGGAACAGGCTTCCATGCCGATCCGGCACGGCGGCAGGCCGGCGGTCAGCTCCAACAACTTCCCGCGCTTAACCGCCGGGCGTTGCAGAACACTCTTCCCGGCAGCATCGACGCCGTGCCGGGCAAATATGTTCTTGGCAAGATCGATGCCGAGCTTTACGATTTCCCCTCCCGGGTCGCGTAAATGAGCGTTGTCGAAAACCCCATCTTGGCACTTCGTTGCTGTGACCGTGTAATATCCGCACGGCCGGCTTGGGATGGGGAAGTCCCTTTCATTCGTTAGCCACCTGAAGCCACCATGCGCGTATATCGCCATCTCACCGCGAACGACGTTCGCCTTGAACCGTTTCCCTTCAAGCGAGATCTGTCGATGGAGGCCTACCTCATTGACAACGAAGGAGTGCTGGCACTAGATGACGAAGTTTTTACGAACGTCGAAATTGTCGATGCCGAACTGAGCCTGAAGCAAGGGCAGAAGAGCAAAGAAGAAACAGACGGCCGCATTGACATCTTGGCCACCTACTCTCAGGAGTATATTGCCATAGTCGAACTGAAGCTCGGACAACTCGAACACGTCCATCTACTTCAGATAGAGGACTATCTCTTCGGGCGAGCTCAACTACTTGCGCAGTTCCCAAATATCCTGAGCGCGGACTCGGCGCCTAACCCCAAGTGGATTGGCGTTCTGATCGGCGCTTCGATCGATTCAAACTTGGCTGAGCGCCTTCGGCAAGGCTACCTCACTCGTCGGGGCATACCGATCGCAGCGCTCACTGTCCAGCGTTTTCGCGGCTCCGACGGAAGCGTCCTTGTGACGACAGACTCCTACTTCAAGCGCCCCGCCAGCAAGGACACAACACAATATCTCTTCGAGGGCAAGAAGCTCGGAAAGGGGCGACTCGTTCTCGCCATAGTGAAGCGCCACGTCGAAGCCAATCCAGCAATCACATTCGCAGAGTTGGAGAAGGCGTTTCCGAAGTCTTGCCAGGGCTCCGTTGGCGTGGTCGCAACCGTCGATCAAGCCAACTACATCTACTCAACAACCGGGAGAAAGAGGCACTTCTTGGATCCCGAGGATCTGATTAAACTCCGAGATGTCACTGCCGCGGTAAGCAGCCAGTGGGGTACTGGCAACATTGATCGGCTTCTCAAACGATCAGGGGAACTCGGCTACAAAGTGCAAGCGGCAGGTGCCTAATCGGGTAAGGACCGGCTTCTAACCGGCCCTCCCCACACTACCCACCGTGCGGGTCCGCAGTGGGCGGTTCAACGAGATGGCGCGCTTGACGACGACGGATAGCCCTGCGCCTTGCACCACAACTGCTTGATTCTCGGCACCCCCTGCGCCTGAAGCCAGTCATTGTTCAACGCCTGCTGCCGCGCCGGCGTACGTGCCCGCCAGTAGCTCTTGTTGCGGGTGCCATGCGGATCGCCGACTTCAGGCTCACGCCCAAGGCCAGCAAGTGCTTGATCTTCGTGCGCGGCCAGCGCCATTGTTTCCGATGGCACATACGGAGGCGCCTTCTGATCCATTCGTCCCGTTCCGGGATCGGCCGGTAATACTCGCTGATGCCAAAGTATCCCATCCATCCCCGCACGTACTGCCCCAACTTGTGCAGCCGATACGTCATGGACACCCCCCAACTTCTGCCGGTGAGTTCCTTCACCCGGTGCTTGAATGCCGTCAGCTTCTTTTCCAGCCCGCGGATTTTGCCCCGGTGGATCGTCACGCCCAGAAAGCCGCATTCACTCATCTTCGCCACCTGGCTTTTGACCCGGTTGAGTTTGAGCTTCAGCCGTCCTTCCAGGTAGTGCGTCAAACTTTGCATGACTCGTTCTCCCGCCCGTCGGCTTTTGACCAGCACGACCATGTCATCGGCGTAGCGAGCAAAGCGATGGCCGCGTCTTTCGAGTTCATGATTGAGTTCGTTGAGCAGGATGTTGGCCAAGAGCGGCGACAGTGGCCCACCCGGGGGCGTACCCATGTCGCTGGGCTCGATGTGCTCTCCGACCAGCACCCCGGCGCGCAGGTCGCGTCCGATCAGAGCCAGCAGTGCCTTGTCGCGAATCACTCTCCCAATGATCTCCATCAGTACGTCGTGATCGACGGTGTCGAAGAATTTGGCGAGGTAGATATCCACGGCCATGGCGTTACCGTCCCTGACATGCGCTTGTACCTGTCGGATCGCCTGGTGTGCCTTGCGGCCCGGTCAAAAACCGAAACTCGACGCCGAAAAGCGCGGCTCATAGATCGGCGTTGACACTTGGGCGATGGCTTGCGGGATGAACCTGTCCATCACGGTCGGGATACTCAGCGGCCGCTGGCTGCCGTCGTCCTTGGGTATTTCCACCCGACGCACGGCACTGGGGCGGTAGCGCCCGGTTTCGAGTTGGCGGCGTATGTCTTTCCAGTGCGTCCACATTTGCGCGGGAAAGCCTTCTATGGCAACGCCATCAATGCCCGGCGCTCCCTTGTTGGCTTTCACGCGCTGCCAGGCCGTGCGCAGGTTGTCGCTGGTCAGTACGGCTGCCAGTAGCTCGGTGGTTTCCACTTCGTCTCGTCTTGGTTCAAGGCCGGCTACAGCCCATTCGCCGGTTCGCCTTCCCCCGATCGGGGGATTTTGCGGCTGCGCCGAGATTGCGCCGTCTGCTCCTTGTGTTTCGTTGTTCGATCCTTCGTCAGACCCCAACCTGCCCGACTACTCTGATCTCTGCTGACTTCTGCCTGATCACGTCGAGAATTTCTCTTCGCCGCGCGACGCCGCGTCCCCGTTTGTTGCCTGTTCGCTCGCTTGCGGCTGGCAACCTGCCGCAGCGCCTGGGCCTTGATCTTCCAGTTCCGCCCGTGCTGGACTGAGGGTTTTGCTTCGCATCGCCTCGTCCGGCAGACCTCCCCAGGTAAGAACGCGATGTTTCCGCGCGCCAGCGCTGCATTTACCGTAGGCGCCGTACCGTCGGGCTTCGCTGTGTGGTGCCAACTCGCCTCGGCTCCCTCGGCCTTCTATGCAATTTCTGCCCGTCGCCGCGCACGTTTGCTCTCCGGCTTCCTCCAGACAAGTCCTCGCAGCCTTGCTCTTGCCTTCGGCTAGTGGTTCTCATGGCTTCGTCATGAATTCATGTCGGTGCTCCCACGGGGGACTTCCACCCCATTACATCGCGCCCATGCTGGGCGCACACCCTGCGCTCAACCGGACCTGTGCTAAAAGCCGCGCAGACCGGTTAGCTCCACGTTCCTGAACGTCTGCTTTTCCAAACCATCAACTTCCTCTCAGGGTCGATTACGGTCGTCAGGCCTCTTGCCTGAGCCGTCATTCAGAGAATGGCTCAGGGCGTTGCCGAGTCAGTTATTTGTGGTCCCTTCAGGGCAATCGCACTTGAAAAATATCTTCCTTAATTTCAATAACCTAACCCTTGTCCTGCATAGTGCCAAAAGAATATATCTCATTAATTTTTAACAATATATTTTTTTAATGCGATTGCTTTGGTGGTCCCTTCTGTGCCAACAAACCCGGCTTTTTTCTTGTCCTTAAGTCTATAGCTGTCGCCCTTGATCTGGATGATGTGGGCGTGATGCAGTAATCGACAAGCAGCGGTCGCAGGGCGAGCAACGCCGTAGCGCAGTCCACCGCAGAGACCGTGCGCTCGCCGAGCGCCGGGTGGTTCATCACCCGCAGATCATCCAGGCGCAGCAGATCGATCGCCGTGAAGCGCCTGTGTCGTTCATCCGACAGCGGCGCATGCCGACGGGAGTCCGGGAAGCACGCCATGCCCCCCGGTAGGTGGAGGCCGAAATCGTCGCCTTCGTCGATCAAACGGACAGTGTCCTGCGTCCTCGCAAGCGGAGCGCCGTGCCGTCCACCGCGACGACGCGCCAGCCCCGCCAGCGCGGGATCGGCCAATGTCACCCAACGCACGCCATCAGGTGTTGCCCTTTCACTGCTTTTGTAGCGCGCTGGATGGAAAGCCTATGCGGAAACCCGGTGGATCGAATGGACGACACGATGGCAGAGGTGGGCGAAGAACGGGTCGAGTTCGGTCCGGACCGCCTGGTGGACGCGGCAAGCTGAGCGCTCAGGAGGGTCGGTCGGCAGAATGCGAATGCGCCGCCGGGTGAATAATTCGGGGTTGAGACGGGCCTTATCGATGAGATCTTGTGAAAACAGATGGCGAGAGCGTCTGCCAAGGGTGATCGCACATGCGGACTGTCATATTATTTTTTGAAAAACAATATATTAAGTCGAATTTGCCTTTATGGCGCCAAGCCGCGGCAAGGATGGACAAAAAATGGCAATCAAGCTGACATGCCAGGATTGCCTGTCAGGTGCGGCCATAGATGTCTTCAAAACGGACGATATCGTCTTCGCCAAGATATTCGCCGCTTTGCACTTCGATCATCACCAGATCGATCACGCCCGGGTTTTCAAGTCGGTGTTTATGGCCAGCCGGGATGTAAGTGGATTGATTGATGGCGACGAACTGTTCGCGATCACCATTGACCACCTTGGCCAAGCCGCTGACGACGATCCAGTGTTCGCTGCGGTGATGGTGCAGCTGCAGGCTCAGACTGGCTCCCGGTTTGACGACGATGCGCTTGATTTTGAAGTGCGGGCCTTCTTCGAGTACGGTGTAGGTGCCCCAGGGACGGGTGACCGTCCGGTGCAGACGATACGCTTCGTGACCTTGCGTCTTCAGGTGCGAATAGAGGTGTTTGACATCCTGGGTGCGTGCCTTGTCGGCGACCAGAATCGCATCGGGCGTATCGATGATCACCAGATTTTCAACGCCGACCGCGCCGACGATGCGTTCCCGGCTCTGGATGAAGCAATCGTGTACTTCGTGCAGCAAGGCCTGTCCGTCGATGCGGTTGCCGTTGGCGTCGGCTGGCGAGAGATCACCCAGCGCCGTCCATGAGCCGATGTCGCTCCAGCCGATACTGCAGGGGACGACAGCGACCTGTTCGGACCGTTCCATGACCGCGTAGTCGATCGAATTGCTCGGTACCAGGGCAAAAGTCTTCGGGTCGAGTTCGATGTGCGCGAAACCGCGGCCCGCCGCCGCGCGCGATTTTTCCAGGCAGACTTGGGTGGTGTGCAGTATGTTCGGGCAATGCATGGCCATCTGCTGCAACAGGCCGTCGGCGGTGAAGCAGAGCATGCCGGAATTCCAGAGATAGCGTCCCGATTCCAGATATTCGATCGCCTTGTCCAGCGTCGGTTTCTCGATGAACTGCTGCACGCGGTTGCCATCGGCCTCAATATAGCCGTAGCCGGTTTCCGGGGTATCCGGCTGAATGCCGAAAGTGACCAGCTTGCCGGTCAGGGCGATGTTCAACGCCTGCTCAACCGCCGCGGCAAAAGCGGCCTGATCGCTGATCAGATGATCGGCAGGCAGAATCAGCAGCAAGGTTTCCTTGCCGTGTGTTTCGGCCACCTGAAGGGCGGCGGCGGCAATCGCCGCGGCCGTATTGCGTCCGAACGGTTCGAGGATGAACGAGGTGGGCAGATTGTCGCTGTTGATCTCGCGGAAATCGTCTTCGGTCTTGAAGAACAGTTCCCGGTTGGTGACGGTGAGTATTTCACTGACTTCAGGGAGTCGCGCCGCGCGCAAAAAAGCTTTTTGCAGCAGGCTTTGGCCATCTGCCAGGCGAATGAACGGTTTGGGGTGCAATTCGCGGGAAACGGGCCACAATCTGGAGCCGGCCCCGCCACACAGAATGGTCGGTACGAGTTTCATACTTGGATAGTCGGGATGCGCAATGAAAACATTATAACGGTCGAATGTATTTCTCGGCGAAACTGGTTTTTCAGAGTGTAACGCGTGTCGGTCATCATGCAATCGACGCTGGAAACGCTGGTATTTCAATCTGTTCATCGGCTTGCGGGATTGAGCAGCCCTTATAATGCTGCTTGCGGATAGGCACTCAAGCAACGGTCGGGCCGATGGTGCTCATCTCGTTTGAGAATAGTCGGTGCCGGACTGCCTGCCATCCGTTTCTGCGTTTGGCAACGATCAGGGAATCATGAGATGGCATCGTCTTTGCGGTCGAGCGAACCGTGCCACGAGCACTGTCGTATGAGCGGGTCAGCCGTTTCAGTATCGGCTGTCGGACACTTGCCGTCCGAGAGGCTGTGGTGAGTGGCCCGCTGCCGCAAACGGTGTTGATCACCGGTGCCACCGGCGGCATTGGCGGTGCGCTGGCGCAGGTTTATGCGGCACCGGGGCGGACGCTGATTCTCCAGGGGCGCCATGCGCCCAGGCTGGACGAATTGGCTGCCGTATGTACGGCGCGCGGCGCGCGGGTGGTCTGCCAAGTGCTCGACCTGTGCGACCGGGAGGCGACGGATCGCTGGCTGCGCAGCGTCGCGCAGGCCGAGGCACCGGATCTGGTGATCGTCAACGCCGGGCTGAACAACAACATCGGGCAGGGCCGGGCGGGCGAGCGCTGGTCGGACGTCCGCAGCTTGCTCGAGGTGAATCTGATTGCCGCGCTGGCGACCGTCGATGCGCTCCTGCCGGCGATGCGCCAGCGCCGTTACGGGCAGATTGCCCTGATCAGTTCGCTGGCCGCCTACCATGGTCTGCCGATTACGCCCAGTTACTGCGCCAGCAAAGCGGCGCTGAAAGCTTACGGCGAAGCGATCCGCGGCTGGCTGGCGCCGGAGGGTATCCGCGTCAATGTGGTGATGCCGGGCTATGTCGAGTCGAAGATGTGTCGTGAAATGCCCGGCCCGAAACCTTTCCTGTGGACGCCCGAACGTGCTGCTGAACGCATCCGGCGTGGTCTGGCGCGCAATCAGGCACGCATCAGTTTTCCTTTTCCGCTCAATCTCGGCACCTGGTTTCTGGCCGTGCTGCCGGCGGGCCTTGCGGGACGCATCTTGCGCTGGCTGAATTACGGTGGCTGACCGCCTCGCTTGTCTGCTTGCGCCGCTTGTCGGCAGTCTGTTGGCTTTGCTGATCGAAATCTGGCTGCAGCCGACGGTCAGTCGACCGTGGCAACGACCACCGGCGGCGCTGGCCTTGCACTTTGGCATCTGGGGTGTTTTCTCGGCGTCGCTGTTGGCGGTCGTACAGCGACCGTTCTTTACCGCGGCCATCTGGCTGGCGGGTTTTCTCTTTCTGGTGCTGGTCAGCAACGCTAAATACCGGGCTTTGCGCGAACCGTTTTTTTTTCAGGATTTCGAGTATCTGGTCGATGCGCTGAAGCACCCGCGGCTGTACCTGCCGTTTCTCGCGCCGGGACACGCGCTGTTGGCGCTCGCCGCCTTCGTCAGCGCGCTGTGGGCTGGCCTGGTCAGCGAGGTGCCTTTGCTGACCACCCTGTCGGCTGGCGAGATGCAATCGATCCTGGCGCTGCAGACCTTGATTGGCGGCGCGCTGATCTGGCTCGGTGCGCGCCGCCGTCTGCCGGTCAGTTTCGATCCTTGCGCCGATCTGCAGCGCCTGGGAATGCTGGCCAGTCTATGGCGCTACGGCGAAGAAGAAGTGCGCCATCGGCCCACGGTCTCGCGCTTTCGGCTGCCGGCGGCAGCGGCAGCGGCAGCCATTCCGCTCCCAGCCGGTCATCTGGTGGTGGTGCAGAGCGAATCGTTCTTCGATGCCCGCCGCTTGTCTCCGGCCATCTGTCGGCAGGTGTTGCGCGAATACGATGTCTTGCTCACCGAAGCGCGGTTCAGCGGCCAGTTGTCGGTTGCCGCCTGGGGCGCCAATACCGTGCGTAGCGAGTTCGCTTTCCTCTCGGGATTGGCCAACGAATCGCTTGGCGTACATCGCTTCAATCCCTATCGCCGGCTGGCGGGGCAGGGCATCGTCACGCTGGTGAAGGTGCTGCGGCGCTACGGCTATCGCACCGTCTGTGTCCATCCTTACGCCCAGAGTTTCTATGCACGCGAGCGGGTTTTCCCTCGGTTGGGCTTCGACGATTTCATCGACATTCGCCAGTTTGCCGAGGGCGAGCGCAGCGGTCCCTATGTCGGTGATCTGGCGGTTGCCGAAAAGGTCTGTGCCCTGTTGCGCCATGCTGGCGATCAGCCGTTGTTCGTTTTCGTCATCACCATGGAAAATCACGGGCCGCTGCATTGGGAAAAAGTGGCTGCCGGCGAGGTCGAACGCTTCTATTCCACGCCGCCGCCTTCGGGTTGTGACGAACTGACGATCTATCTCCGCCATCTGGCCAACGCCGACCGGATGGCTGGCCAGTTGCGGCAGTTCTTGGCCGATCTGCCCGGGGCGAATGCATTATGCTGGTACGGCGATCACGTGCCGATCATGCCCGCTGTCTATCAGGCGCTGGCGATGCCGGATGGGAGAAGCGATTATCTGCTCTGGCGCAGCGATGTCATCGAGGCGAACGGGCGACGAGAGGATCAGGCGGTGCACGATCTCGGCGTCCTGCTGTTGCAGATGATGGGCTTCACCGACGGCGAAGGAGAAGATGTCCCGTCACCGATCGGCGCGCCGACCAGCGCTCAAACGTAATACGCAGTGCGGGTCATCACCCGCGCGGCCAGTTGCATCGCCTTTTTCGCCGGTGCCGGCAGTTCGCGGGCGCCGAGCTGGGTGGCGGTATTGGCATGGGCGATCTCGTCGCGCCGCATCTGCTCGACGATGGCGCGCGACTTGGCGTCCTGTGAGGGTAAATCGGTCAGATGCTGATCGAGATGCGCTTCGACCTGACGTTCGGTTTCGGCGAGAAAACCGAGGCTCCACGGATCACCGAATTTGCCGGCCAGCGTACCGATGGCCAGCGAACCCAGATACCACAGCGGGTTGAGCAGGCTCTTGCGATCGCCGAGTTCGTTCAGTCGGCGCTCGGTCCAGGCCAGGTGTTCGGTTTCCTCGTCGGCCGCTTTTTTGAGCGACTCGCGCAACTGCGGGTCGCGGCAGGTGATCGCCTGCCCCTGATACAAAGCCTGCGCACAGATTTCGCCGACGTGATTGACGCGCATCAGGGCTGCCGCGTGCCGGCGTTCGGCTGTACTGAGCTCGCCATCGGCGATGTCGTCGCCGGGTACCGGCCGCGTCGTCGGTGCCGGCAGCAGCAGCGTACGCAGGACTTTGTCGAATTCGAGCACCAGATGATCGGCAAACATGGTGAATCTCCAGAAAAATGCGCCGTATTCAGCGTTTGAGATTGCCGGCATGGCCACCGCGGCGCAAGGCGCGGCGCAGATTGTCCACGTCCTCGATGACGATGCCGATCGGACAGAAATACTCCAGATACAGCGCCGCGTGGTGCCGGTTGAGGGAATTTTCGCGAATCTTCATCCACTGGCTGTTGCGCGACGTGGCCCAGGTGCCATCGGCACGGCCCGTGGCGTAAAGTCGCCGCTCGCCGGTCGAGCAGCGAATGGCTTCGGAAAAGACATTCTGCACCCCGGAAGGCGAAGTGATGACCAGGGTGTAGCGAATCAGGTCGTCACTGTCGATGACCAGTGATTCGCTGTCGATGAAAAACTGGTTGCGGGTCGGTGCGCTGACCGAGAAAGGAATCAGGTTTTCATTTTTCGGAAATGCCGGCGGAAGCACTTCGGCTTCAGGATCTGCGGGGGTTTCCTTTTCGACATCCTGGAAAACGTTTCTGCCGTCGCCAGCCGGCCAGACGGAGGTCGGGCAGGCGCTGCCCAGTACCATGGCCAGACAGAGAAGACGCGCAGTGCCGGATAGCCTGCGATAAGGGGACAGAACAGCGGGCATCTTCACTTTTTGCTTCCCGGATCCAACATCGTCGTCAGCACTCGCTCAGAAGGACGTTGTGCCAAGCGCGGTCGGCGCTGGTCGGCGTGCAGAAAGCGCGACAATTCGTTGAGGGCTTGTTCATAGACGCAGCGCTTGAACTCGATGACCGCATCCAGCGAGACCCAGTAGGTATTCCAGCGCCAGGCGTCGAATTCCGGGTGATCGCAGGCGCGCAGGGAGACGTCGGTATCCCGACCGAGCAAACGCAGCAAATACCAGATTTGTTTCTGGCCCCGGTAGCTGCCACGCCATTCGCGTCGCACCCACTGCGTCGGCACATCGTAACGCAACCAGTCTTTGGTCCGGCCAAGGATGACGACATGTTCAGGAAGCAAACCGATTTCTTCGTGCAGCTCGCGGTACATCGCCTGTTCCGGCGTTTCACCCCGCTTGATGCCACCTTGCGGAAATTGCCACGAATGCTCGCGGATGCGTTTGCCCCAGAATACCTCGTTCTTGGCGTTGCAAAGAATGATGCCGACGTTCGGGCGATAGCCTTCACGGTCAAGCATTGCAAAACCTGCAAATAGATAGATTAGGACCATTTTTTCATATTTCATCCACGATGCAAAGCACGGGTATGGTCTTTTTCAGCGCTTCCTTGACGGCGCTGCCGCGCGTCTGGCTATAATCGACGACCAACAGCCGGGAAACACACATGGATATCGCGAACTACATCGAAACCGTCGGCCGCCAGGCACGACAAGCTTCACGGGCGATGGCCCGTGCCGACAGCAACGCCAAAAATCGCGCTTTGCATGCGATTGCCGCTGCTATCCGGCGTGAAAGCGCACAATTGGTCGCTGCCAACCAGCACGACCTCGACGCCGCACGCGCCGCCGGTCTCGAAGCCGCGCTGCTCGACCGCCTGACCCTGACCGCCAAAGGCGTGGCGACGATGGCCGAAGGCGTCGATCAGGTCGCCGCCTTGCCCGATCCGGTCGGCGAAATCAGCGACCTCAAAATCCGCCCGACCGGCATCCAGGTCGGCAAGATGCGCGTGCCGCTCGGCGTCATCGGCATCATTTACGAAGCGCGGCCGAATGTCACCGCCGACGCCGCCGCATTGTGTCTCAAATCGGGCAACGCGGCCATCCTGCGCGGCGGTTCTGAAGCACTGCATTGCAATCAGGCGATTGCCGCATTGGTGCACGAAGGGCTGGCCGGCGCCGGTTTGCCGACCGACGCCGTGCAGGTGATCGAGACGACCGACCGCGCCGCCGTCGGCCACCTGATCACCCTGCGCGAATACGTCGATGTGATCGTTCCGCGCGGCGGCAAAGGACTGATCAGCCGCCTGCTCGCCGAATCGCGCGTACCGATGATCCAGCATCTCGACGGCAACTGCCACGTCTATGTGGACGCGCAGGCTGACGCGGAGAAAGCCTTGCGCATCGTCGACAACGCCAAGACGCAGCGCTACGGCACCTGCAATACCGCCGAATCGCTGCTCATCGCGCGCCCGGTCGCCGCCACGTTGCTGCCGCGCATCGCCGCCCTGCTGGCCGGCAAAGGCGTCGAACTGCGCGGCTGCCGCGAAACGCAGGCCCTGATCGACGGCGCGCGACCGGCCAGCGAGGAAGACTATTTCACCGAATACCTGGCGCCGATCATCTCGATCAAGATCGTCGCCGACGTCGCAGAAGCCATCGAACATATCAACCACTACAGTTCGCATCACACCGACAGCATCGTCACTGAAAACTACCCGGCGGCCTTGCGCTTCCTGCGTGAAGTCGACTCGGCGTCAGTGATAGTCAATGCCTCGACCCGTTTCGCCGACGGTTTCGAATACGGACTCGGCGCCGAAATCGGCATTTCCACCGACAAACTCCATGCTCGCGGTCCGGTCGGCCTGGAAGGGCTGACCTCGCAGAAATGGGTCGTTTTGGGCAACGGCGAGGTGCGCGGCTGAGACGTGTCTTCCTGTTTGCCGGTGGTCAGCAATTGGACAAAGGTTTCACAGGACAGTGATTGTCGTCATGCGAAATCCGTGAATGAAGCGCGGTGCATTCTTGCCGATGCGGGGAGCACGGTTTTGTGGCGCCAGCCCAGTACCGTAACGGCTATGGCGGCGGCGATATCCCGGTCGAGTCGGGCAAGCAAATGATACCGGCAGCCATAGGAACGACTACTCTTCGTCGACCCGAGTATTTTCGAATAACAATCCGCGTTGCCCGTCTTCCCTGAAGGCGGACGCATCAAAGCCATCGACAAGTTTGATGGCCCGGGTCTCGGTTGATCCAGCGCCTTTCAGACGCTCGCAGTATCGATAGAGGGGCGAGGCGTCCTCGGTCAGGATGAACGGGATCGACTCGCGGCAGGCCTGCGCGATCAACTTCACATCGTCCCGCACAATATGCCGAGCGTCACCTTCGTCACGCTTGCCAAGCGCATTCCACCAATGCCCGGCTTCTTGGGCATGCAGGATGTTGAACGGGATCGAGCGGGAATGATGTAGCGGCAAGTCAGTGATGGGCTGCTTGATCGCGAATTCGGCAGCGACAATGGCCGAGAAATACATCGGTACCTGTTGTTCGAGCATTGCTCGGTAATACTGGGCGGCAACGCCGTGATGTGGACGTTTTTGATCGACCAACGAAATCAGGAAACCCGTGTCCAGCAGAACGGCTGTCTTCATTGGGCGCTACCCCGCAAATTTTCCAGCCATTCCGTCGCATTTGGCACATCGGCCCAAGCGGCCGTTCCACGGGCGACCATCTGTTGAAATTCGTTTTCGTCGTAAGCCGGTTGGTGCGCCTCGAATGCCAGTAAGCGATGATTGCGCAGTATTCCGGTGTGCAGATTTTCCTCCGCGGAGATGTGCAGCAAAGCTGGACGATAGAGGCGATTCTGTTCTTCCTGGACGAGCAGTTCCTGCGTGGCGGCAACCACGAGAACCGAGCCGTCCTCCGTTTCAAGATGGACATTGGCGCGGGTCTTGCCGCCCAAGTCGACAATTCGTCCTGTCAGGTATTTTTCGACCTGCACCCAGATCTCGTCAAACTTGCGGAAGTCCGACGACGAATCGACGGTAATGCGCACCAGTGCCGCCGCATCGGCAATCTGGTACTTCCGATGCAGATGCTGCCGCGCGGCAGTCTGCCAGCGGTCGAACACAGCGGCGCGTTTTGCATCAATATAATTTAACGAGATGGAAGATTGAATGCGTTCAAGATCGACCCATAGCGTCGATGCGGCAATCAAACCCGTGACGACCAGCGCAAGGGAACCTTCCTCTACGGAAACGAGAACTTCAGCCGGATCGACATCCCGGTTCGAGCCTTTGAGAAAGTCGCTGACCTCCTTCTGGAAATCACCGAGCAGGCTCAACGGGACGTGCCTCGGCCCGACCTCGACACCGTTGATGCGGTCGCTGATGGCAAAGCGAAGTTCGTTGACCGGATGCATGAAGCGAATTGTAGGCCGAAGGAGAGGCTTCGTCAGCGGAAAATAGTCTTGGTCAACAAGAGGTCAAAAGCAGCTTGAGCCTTGCTGGAAGCGCTAAGGAAGCGCTGATTTAATCGGCAAGTGGGATTTCTGCAGAAATGAAATCAA
>CAYRXO010000063.1:0-17825 GCA_964428215.1 uncultured Candidatus Accumulibacter sp.
TGTCCCGACTGGTCGTCGAACTGGCTGGCTGTTCGCGACGCGAGGCCGACGAGTGGCTGCAAAACGGCTGGGTGCGCGTCGATGGCGCGGTGGTCGATCGTCTCGGCGCGCGTGTCAGCCCGAAAGCGCGTATCGAGATCGCCGCCGCGGTGCAGCGGCCGCGCGCGGCCGCAGTGACGATCATTTATTATCAGGCCGCTCCGGTTGGGCAGGGTGCTGAACTACCGGCAATTTCGCCGCTCGAAGTCGGCAAGCGCTGGGCCGACGATGCGCCGGGCGGTCAGCCCTCGGCCGCGCGCTTGCCGGCCAGCCGCTTGCACAATCTGCCGCCGGTCGGCCGGTTGGCGGCTGACGAATGCGGCATGCAGGTCTTCAGCGAGCAGGGTGGCGTCGCTCGCCGGCTGAGCGATGCGCGCATCGAACACGAATTTCATGTCCGTATCGCCGGCACGCCGAGTGCCGAGGGGCTCGAACGGCTGCGCTACGGGCAACGCATCGCCGGCATCAAGCTCAAGCGCGCGCAGGTGTCCTTGTCCAGCGACGGTCTGCTGCGTTTCGTGCTGCGCGATCACCGCCCCGGGCAGATCGCCGAACGCTGCCGCCAGGTCGGTCTGCAGGTGCTGGCGATCAAGCGCGTGCGCATCGGCAGCGTCTCACTGGGCAGGCTGCCGGCCGGGCAGTGGCGTTTTTTGCGTCCGGACGAGCGTTTCTGAGATGCGGCACGGCAATCGTGACCGAGTGCACGCCGGGTGTCACCTCGGCTTGCGGGGTTTGCCGGCGCTATCTACGATGGTAGTGAGTCCGGTACGTGACGACAAAAGCTGCCGGCAATCCGTGGCTCGCCCGTTTTTGCCCGGAGTGCGCGCGCATGACTTCTTCTTCCCAGCAATCTTATCTCGAAGGCTGGTTGAAATTTTTCAGCTCGGCCGAAATGCCGATCCTGCGCAAGACGGCGCGTCAGCTCGAGGCCGCACGCCGCCAGATCGAGCGGGTCAATGGGCGCGACGTCACCGAAATCGTTCTGCACGATCCCTTGCTCGCTCTGCGCATGCTGGCGTTCATCCAGGAATTCCGCAGCCGGCATCTGCACCGCGAAATCACCAATATTGCGCACGCGGTGATGATGCTCGGTATCGAGCCGTTTTTCCGCAAGTTCGATCAGCCGCTGACGCTGGAGGAGAAACTGGCCGACACGCCGGCAGCGCTGCTCGGTGTCTTGCAGGTGATCTTGCGCACGCAGCGCGCCTCGCGCTACGCGCACGAGTGGGCTTTCGCGCGTTACGACCTGAACGTCGAGGAAGTGGCGCTGGCGGCGCTGTTGCACGATACCGCCGAAATCCTCCTGTGGTGTTTCGCGCCGGAGCAGGCGATGGACATTCAGATGCGGCTGCGCGCCGACAAATCGTTGCGCAGCGCCAGCGTTCAGCAGCAGGTGCTCGGCTTCACGCTGGCCGAACTGCAGTTGGCGCTCTGTCATGCCTGGCAGTTGCCCGAGTTGCTGATCACGCTGATGGACGACGCCAACGCGCATCTGCCGCGCGTGCAGAACGTCAAGCTGGCGGTCAATCTGGCGCGGCATTCGGTCGAAGGATGGAGCGATGCCGCCATCCCCGACGATCTGGCGGCGATTCAGAAGCTGCTGAACATCGATCACGATACGCTGCTGCATCGACTGCAACTGACGCCGGAGATGCTGCTGGCCGGCCAAGCGATACCGGTTGCGTCTGTCGAGCCGCTCGCGCCGGCGGCGACCTCGTTTACCTCGCCGAGTGTACCCGAGCGGGACGATTTGCTGGACGCGCTGCTCGGCGACGTTTCGTCGACCGACGAAACGCTGCTCGCTCCCACGGCGGAAATGAGCGACGACGAGCTGACCGACGCCTTGCTCGACATGCCCTGAACCTGCGCCGGGCGCCTGTTCCGCGTCCGCTGCGCTGCGAGGTGGCGCGATGATGCTCGCGCGCTGGCGTTTGTTCGCCGTGGTATTCATCGAAGGCTTCTGCTCGCTGGGCGCCGAAGTCATCGCCTTGCGCCAGATCGTGCCGCATCTCGGCAGCGCCATCGTCGTTACCGCGCCGACGATCGGCTTTTTTCTGCTGGCACTGGCTTTGGGCTACCACGCTGGCGGGCGCGTTGCCGACGATTATCCGCGCGTGGTGGCGAAGAATTTCCTGATCGCCGCGCTGCTGATTGGTGTCGGGCTGTCCGGGGTGTGCATCGATCGTCTGTTCGCCGCGCTGCCGCCGGCCGGGCTGGCGTATCTGCTGCTGATCGGCGGCGTGCTCTGTCCGGTCGCCTGGCTGCTCGGTCAGACGGTGCCGATCCTCAGCAATCTGCTGCTGCATCAACGGGTTGGCGAAGCAAGCGGCCGCGCGCTGACCTACTCGACGCTCGGCTCGTTCCTCGGCTCACTGTCACTGTCACTGCTGATCATGCAGTGGCTGGGCGTTTCGGCGGCAGTGGCTCTGTGCGCGCTGCTGCTGCTCGTCGGCTATCTGCTGCTCTGTACACCGCAGGCCAGAACGCTGTTGGCCGCCTTGGGCGTCGGCGCGGCGAGCGTCGTCGCCAATGCCTGGCTGCGCCCGGAAATCGAAACCGCTTACGCCAGCTATCTGGTGGTGCCGGTCGACTTTGCCGATGCACTGAATGGCCGGGCGCTGAAGAACAACAGCTCGTTCGCCTCATTGATCGATGAAGCCAATCCGCCGCACTATGCACGTTATATTCGTCATATCCGCGCCATGCTGCTCGACGATTTCGCTTTTCGCGACCGGAAGATCCTGGTGCTCGGTGCCGGCGGATTCACGCTTTCACACCGCGAACCGCTCAATCATTACACCTACGTCGACATCGATCCGGCGGTGCGCGGCATTGCCGAAAAGCATTTCCTGCGCGAAGCGGCACGCGGCGAATTCATCGCCGACGACGCGCGCCATTACGTGGTGCGCAGCGAGGCGCGTTATGCGGCGGCGGTGGTCGATGTCTATAGTTCGCACACCTCGATTCCCGGTCATCTGGTGACGCGCGAATTCTGGCAGGCGACGCGCGCCATCCTCGACGATGACGGAGTGCTGATCGCCAACCTGATTCTCGACAGCGCGCTGGCCTCGCCTTATTCACGCAATCTGCTGGCGACGATCGAGGACGTATTTGGCCGCTGCGCCGTTGAAGTGCTGCAGAAACGACAATACCTGTCGAACGTCATCGTCACTTGTCGTAAACAACCGCCACCCGAACGGGCGCAACTGTTCATCGACGAGCGCAATCGTGCCGATATCGACTTCTTCCGTTCGCGCTGAGCGAAAGCGAAGGGGGCTGCCGGGATTGGCGCACTCACTGCCCGTGCAAACGATCGAGTCGCAGCCGCTGCCTTTCGTCGAATAGTCGGCGCGCCGCCAGACTGACGGCGACGGCGGTGCCGAAGCCGGTGCCGCCGGCGATCAGAAACATCACCAGAATCTGATAGTTGACCGCCTCGACCGGCGGTGTGCCGGCGAGGATCTGGCCGGTCATCATCCCCGGCAGGCTGACGATGCCGGCGGCGGCCATGGCGTTGATGATCGGGATCAGCCCGACGCGGATCGCTTCGCGCCGGCTGTCGCCGATCGCCTGCTGCCACTCCTGGCCGAGTGCCAGCCGGGTCTCGATGATCGCACGTTTGCCGGTTGCTTCCTGCGTCAGCCGGTCGAGAGCCAGCGAAATGCCGTTCATGGTGTTGCCGAGCACCATGCCGAGCAGCGGAATGGCGTACTGCGGCGCGTACCACGGCGTCGTACCGATGATGCAGGCCAGCGCCAGAACGGTGACGGCGAACGATGAGACGAACATCGACAACGTGCCGATGGCAAAGCCCCAGCTACCGCGCAAGCGACGCTTCTGGCGGGCCATCACTTCGCGTCCGGCGACGAGCAGCATCAGCCCGGCCATCGTCGCCACCCACAGCAGATCGGCGTTGGCGAACAGCACTTTCAGCACCAGCCCGATGAGCAGCAACTGGATCGTGCTGCGTGCCGCCGAGAGCAGCAATTGCCGTTCGACGCCAAGGCGCAGGTGTCGCGACAAGCTGGCGAGCGCCAGGATCAACAAGGCGGCCAACGACAGATCGACTGCGCTCAGCGCGATGACATTCATCGGGGCAGGGGGGTCAATTGACCGTCGTGCAGCCGATAGCGGCGTTCGGCGACGCGCGCTGCCTGACGGTCGTCATGGCTGATCCACAGCAACGCGGCCGGCTGGCGTTGCCGATAATCGTCGAGCAATGCTTCGACCAGCCGGGTGCTCTGTTCGTCGAGGTTGCCGGTCGGTTCGTCGAGCAGCAGCACCGTCGGCCGGCCCATCAGCGCGCGCAACAGCGCCAGGCGTTGCCGCTCGCCGGTCGAGCAGCGCGCCACGCTCCAGTCGAGCGCCTCAGGCGCTAAAGCCAGGCGCGCCAGCCAGTCCGCCTCGATGCTGCATGGGAAATGGTCACCGATGCGCTCGGCCCACCAGTGGCTTTCGGCCATCAGCAGCGTCACCGCGGCGCGCCAGCGCGCCGCCGGCTGCGCCGAGCAGGGCTGCTCATCGAGATAGATTTCGCCCTGATGCGGGTCGAGATCGGCGATCGCGCGCAAGAGCAGCGTTTTGCCGCTGCCGGAAGCGCCTTGGATGCAGACGCACTCGCCCAGTCCGACGTGCAGCGACAACGGGCCGACGTGGCGGGTAGCGAGTTGGGCGAGACGCAGCATCGTGGTGATCGGGACGGCTTGTCTGTGGCCAGTGATTTGGCCGTAGCGGCCGACCTCGCTGTCGGGAGAGGACGCATCCCGGCAGGGATCACCGGGCGGCAGACACTGTCCGGCATGGCGTTTCGGCACGCAAGCGGCTGAGCGAGCCAATTTGTTGTCGTGGATCATGGTGCGCTGCAGTATATTGGGTGAGGATGCCGCGAAAGACCGGCCGGTATCCCTAAACTTTTGCGTGCAATGGGCGTTTATAAGCTGGAGAGCAGCGCAGGCGGGCAAGTCCTGAACTGATTCCTGCCGGGGGAGCTCAACACTCACGAAAAGTCACTCGTTTCGTGGCATCGGCTGCAATCGTCGCCATTTTATTCGACTGTTCCCGCAGATTGCTTTTTGTTGCACCACCCCCGACCTGACAAACAATAATTATCTACGGAGAACCGCATGCAAACCGCCTCGCCGCCCATGATTCCTTGTCGAGCCCAGACTTTGGAAGTGATGCAGTTCATGGGTCGTTGCCGACCATTGTTGATGTTGCCTGGCGATCAGGATGGTTTTGGCACCTGCTGGATGATCGATGGCCAGCAGGTGCAGCCAGTGATTGCCGAATTTCTGCTCAAAACCGGCGCTATTGCCGAGTACGGCGTCACCGAATTCGGTACGCACATGCTGCGCCTGACCGAAATGGGTCTGCGCGTGCTGGAGAACGGTGTGCGCTGGTGGAACAGCCTGGATTTCGTGCAACGTCTGATCGTGCGCATTCGCGGTTGATGGCCGTGGCGTAAACGAAACGCGCTGCCGTTGAAGAGCGGCAGCGCGCCGGGTCAGACAGAAATGTCAGGCGAAGCGATGTTTCAGTTGCGGGAATGGTGCAGTGCGGCCGGAACCGGTTTGCCGCCTTCTTCGGCTTCGACCAGCGCGGCTTCCGGCGCTTCTGCCGCAATATCGGCTCCACTGTCCAGCCTGCTGCGCAGGCGATTGCTATCCAGCTGTTTGCACCACTTGCCGACCACCACCGTCGCTACACCATTGCCGATCAGATTGGTCAGCGCGCGTGCTTCGGACATGAAGCGGTCGATGCCGAGAATCAGCGCCAGACCGGCGACCGGCACGTTGCCGACGGCCGAGAGCGTCGCGGCCAGCACGATGAAGCCACTGCCGGTGACGCCAGCGGCGCCTTTCGAGGTCAGCAGCAGCACGCCGATTAGGGTCAGTTGCTGCCCGAGGTCCAACGGTGTGTTGGTCGCCTGGGCGATGAACACCGCCGCCATCGTCAGATAAATCGAGGTGCCGTCGAGGTTGAAGGAATAACCGGTCGGAATGACCAGGCCGGCGACCGATTTGTGCACGCCGATGTTCTCCATCTTGGCCATCATGCGCGGCAACACCGATTCCGACGACGAGGTGCCGAGGACGATCAGCAACTCTTCCTTGATGTATTTGATGAATTTCCAGATGTTGAAGCCGTGCAGGCGGGCGATGGTGCCGAGAATGACGAAGATGAACAGCAGGCAGGTGGCGTAGAAGCAGGCCATCAGCTTGCCGAGCGACAGCAGCGTACCCAGACCGTATTTGCCGATGGTGAAGGACATCGCGCCGAAAGCGCCGATCGGAGCCAGCTTCATGATGTAGCCGACGATCTGGAACAGCACGTGCGAGAGTTTGTCGATCAGATCGAAGACGACCTTGCCCTTCTGGCCGAAGGAATGCAACGCGAAACCGAACATCACCGCAAACAGCAGCACTTGCAGGATGTCGCCCTTGGCAAAGGCATCGACGACGCTATGTGGAATGATGTTGAGCAAAAATTCGGTGGTCGACTGCATCTTGCCCGGACCGGTAAATGCGGCCACCGCCTTGGTGTCCAGTGTTGCCGGATCGACGTTCATGCCGTTGCCCGGTGCGACCACATTGACGATGATCAGACCGATGATCAGCGAGATGGTGCTGACGATCTCGAAATAGAGCAGGGCCAGACCACCGGTCTTGCCGACCGCCTTCATGTTTTCCATGCCGGCGATACCGACGACGACCGTACAGAAGATGATCGGCGCAATGATCATCTTGATCAGCTTGATGAAGCCATCGCCGAGCGGTTTCATCTGTGCGCCGAGTTCGGGATAGAAATGCCCCAGCAAGATGCCGATGACGATCGCCGTAATCACCTGGAAATAAAGCGAATGATAAAACTTCTTGTGTCCGGTTGAGCCTGACTCATTGTGATCTGTCGTCACGGTTGTCTCCTCCAAGATTTGCCTCTTGTGCTTGTTCCCGAGGCTGGTTTGCGAAATTCATTGCAAAGCGGCCGGCTGACATCCTTTCGATCAACCGGCCGGTCGATGATCAGTCGCCGCGCGCTTCCTGCACGCCGAACTGCTGCTGCAGGTGCGGACTCATCGGCAGGTTGAGGCGTACGCCCGAGGGCAAGGGACGGATGAACCACTTGTCGTAAATCGCCCGCACGACGCGCGTGCCGTAAAGCCGGTTATTGAAGGCGCGGTCGACGACTTCGGCAAATTCCGGGTCGTCCTTGCGGTACATCAGCGCGTAATCGGCGTAGGTCAGATAGTCTCCGATGACGCGGAATTGGCTGCCGCTACGCGTCTCGGCGATCATCCCGTAGAGCTGGACGTCGTCGTTGGCGAAAGCCTGCGCCTTGCCGCTGGCCACCAGATTGAACGACTCGTTGTGATCGGCACCGGTGACGAAGGTGATCGCCAGTTTCTGCCGTTCGGCGATCCTGGGCATCAGTTCGGCATGCACCGTGCCGCGGGTGACGGCAATCGTTTTGCCGTTCAGGTCACGCAGTGATTTGGCCGGGCTGCTGCTCGCCACCATCAGTTTGATGCCGGTGACGAAAATGGTCGGCGAGAAGGCGACGCGCTTGCGGCGTTCGAAATTATTCACCGTCGAGCCGCATTCGAGGTCGATCTCGCCGGAAGTGACCATGTCCAACCGGTTTTCCGGGGTGACCGGACGGTATTCGACGTGGATTTCCTTCTCCAGCTCCTCGGAAATCTCCTCGATGATCGGGGCGCAGAGATCAAGCGAGTAGCCGACCGGCTGGTTACGGGTTTTAGCGTCGACGAAGGCAAAAGGTGGCGAGTTTTGCCGGTAACCGAGGCGGATGACGCCGCTGTCCTTGATCTTCTTCAAGGTGCCTGAGTACTGGATCGGGATGACCCGCTTGCCTTCCTGTGCGGTGGACGCCAGGGAAAGAGACAACAAGCAAACGCAGACAAAGAAACGACAAAGAATGCTCGACACGCGAATTCTCCTCGTGAACAGCATCTGCCGGGGTTCGGCCGGGCAGAGCTGATACATCAACTTTCCAGGGTAAGAATCGTGGAACTCGTGCTCAACCGTCGAGAAATTATCACAATCGGTCAAATAGGGTCAATGTTTGCAAGAAAGCATGAAGTCATACACGCTTCGTGCTGAAATCGGCCGCCCGGCAATTTTCCTGTCGTCAGTCGAGCTTTTCAGTCCGCGACGGTGATAATCAGTTTCTTGTCTCAGGAATTAACAGAGAAATTTGCATGCGAAAATTGAGGAGGCGCTGAATCGATGCCAAGGAGATGGCGGCTGCATAAGCGAACGTAAAGCGGCGCTTCGTCCGCGCGGCTTGTGCTCGTCGGAAGATCCAGCCGGAACGTCTGCGCTCTTCTCACCCAAGGTGTCGACGCGCGGATTGATGACAGCAGCACACGGCATGCCCGTCCGGTAACATAGCCTGCTATGCGCCGTCCTCGGGGAGGCAGGAAACGCCGCAGCAACATTTCGGGGAGAGCACGTCGATGCGCAGCACGATCTTCATCAGTTACAGCCGCAAGGACCAGAGCTACTGCGACGAACTGCTGCCGGCGTTGCGGGCGGTTGCCGACGTTCGGCAGTACATCTGGCGCGACCGCGAAGAAATCGGGGTCGGTGATCACTTCCACCCGAAGATACAGGAGGCGCTGGCCGATACCCGGCTGGCGATCGTCCTGCTCAGCAAACACGTGCTGACCTCGGACTACGTCATGCAACATGAATTGCCCATGCTGCTGAGCAAGAAAGCTTCCGGCGCGCTGAAACTCGGTTTTCTCTACGTCAGTGCGGTTTCCGAAGCCGCCCTGAAAATCGACTTCGATAGCGGCGACGGTCGCCAGTGCGTCGACCTGAGCGCGATACATAGTTTCAACACCTGGCAGCGAACGTTGAGGGATATCCGTATCGGCCAGCGCGACCATGTCTACGCCAGCGTTGCCGACTGGGTCTTCCGCGAGGCAGGCGCTGCCCGACCGTCGACGCCGCCCGCCGGCACGACGCGCTACGATCTGGCGATCTTCATCACCGACCGGAAGGACCACTGGCAACACCAGTTCTTCCCCGGTGCGTATGCCGAAGCGATCAAACCGCGCATCGACTGCCTGCCGCCGGCGCAAACCTTCGGCTACCTCGAGGGCGAGTTGCTGTTCCAGTTGCTGTTCGGCAGCGACCCGGCGATATACACGAAACTCTTTGCCCTGGCGTTTGCCAGCGGCCGGTCGGTCGAGCCGAGCTACGCGCCGCTGCGCGTCCGGCTGTTCACCGACGCCGAATCGCTCCCTCGCCTGCCAGGGCCGGCCGCTCGTCGAAGCCGGCTGGACGGTCGAATTCCAGGCCATGCGCACGCCAGCCGCTTTCCCAGAATACGGCGAGCACGTCTGCCATTTCCCGGCCCGCGTACTGCTCACCGGCTCGGCGGCGAGTTGCCAGACGGCGCATTTCGACGACCTGCAGCGTTTTTTTCAACGCCACTGGCCGGCGAATCCCGCCACGCGGGTCGGCGCGAAAGCCGCCTCGCTGCGCGGCGCGCTGCAGGTCGGTTCGACGCGCCTGCTCTATTACCACGGACCGGCGTCGGGCCAGGGCCTGCTCCTCGACGAGCGCGACGCCAGCGAGTGCCTGTCCTGGGACGCCCTGGCCGATGACCTGCAGCGCTCGCAGTCGGTCTCGCTGCTCTTCCTCAACCTGATCGGCGGTGCCGTTGACGAAGCGCTGGTGCACATGCCGCGCCTGCTCGCCGCCGCGCCCGCCGCTGCCCGGGCGGGTGTAGCGATTCTCGACGCGCTGCTGGTCGGCAAGGCCGATCCGGTCGTCGCCCTGCACCGGCACGCCTGCGGCCAGATCTGCGCCTGGACGCGCTATACGCAATGGCGCTGCGCAGCGCCGAAACTGTTGCGCAACCCCGATCTGGTCACCCTGCTGCTGGACCGCCACCGCCAGCGCGATACGCTGGCTGGCGCCCGCGACGAGTTCTATACCTATCCCCGGCGCCGAATCCATCACGTCGTCGCACTGGGTACCCCCGGTTGCCGCACGCAGGAGTTCCCGTCGCTGATCCGCCAGCATCTGGTCGACAAGCCGGGCGAGCGGGTCGTCTATTACGAGCACTCGCTCGAGCTGACGCCCGGCATCCAGGATGTGCACGGCATCGACGAACTGCTGCGCCGTCGCCTGCGCCGCGCGCCGCAACAGCCGCTGCTCGACGCGCTGCTCGGCGACCCGCAGGCGCTGAGCGGCACGACGTATTGCTTCCTCGTTCTCGGCTGGCAAGCCGGCGCGGCGCAGGAGAACGCCGCCGATCAACGGCTGCTGCGCGCCATCGCCGACTGGTGCCGCACGCGCCTGGCCGAGGAACTCGCCGCCGAGCGCTGGCAGGGCAAGGTGCGCGTCCTGTCGATCGTCACGCTCGAGGCGCCGACGACCGACGCACTCGCCGCCACGGTCGACACGCTGATCGACGAGTACGCCGCCAAAGCGGCCGCCGACAAGAGCGGCTTTCATTTTGCCGAACTCGACGCGCTGAGCGCCGTCACCGCCAGGGACTTGCGCCGTTATTTCAGCAACGAAACGATCTGCGGCTGCGACGATCGCTATCGCGAGCGCTTTCCCGACCTGCTGCTCGGCGGCCGCCAGACGATGCCCTTCGACGAAGCGGTCAGCGCCATCCGCCGTGGCGAGCCCGAGAACTGGGCCAGCTTCTTTACCGAACTGAGCGCGCTGAAAGAGCGCGGCGACTGGCCGCCGAAACACGATACACCCAATTTCTGGAGCCTGCGCGATGCCGACTGACGATCCGTCTACCCTGCCTTTTGCCCTGATCAGCCGGCCGTCGGTGGAGCCTGCCGCCGACGATGTGGCGCAGCGCCAGCGACTGTTGGCGCGTCGCCGCCCGCCGCGCTTTCTCGGCAACCACCAGGAAGCGGCGCGGCGTTACTGGCCGTCCGACGACCTGCTGCTGGCGCTGAACATGGCGCTGCATACCGGCAGCCCGCTGTTATTGACCGGCGAACCGGGTACCGGTAAGACACAGGCCGCCGAATTCGTCAGCGCCTACTTCGACATCCCGCTCTATCGCTTTCTGGTCAAATCGACGTCGACCGCGCAGGACCTGCTCTACGAATTCGACGCCGTCGGCTACCTGCACTGGGCGCAGGCGGATCGCCGTGCCGCCGGCGCTGCGCCGGCGCCCGCCGCAAAAGCCGCCGGTGTGCGTCAGGGCTTCCTGCATAAGCGGGCGCTATGGCAAGCCTACGAGAGCGACGACGCCGTCGTCCTCATCGACGAAATCGACAAAGCCGCGCGCGACTTCCCGAACGACCTGCTGCACGAACTCGACCAGCACAGCTTTCCGCACCCCTTCGACGACACGCGCTGGATCAAGCCGCAGAGCGGTCGGCGGCCGCTGGTGATCGTCACCAGCAACGAAGAACGCCGCCTGCCCGACGCCTTTCTGCGCCGTTGCATCTTCCACCGCATCGAGTTGAACGAAGCGCTCGTCAAAGCCGCCGTCGAAAGCATGGCCGGCGCCGACGTCAGCGGCTTCCCGCAGCTCGACGCCGCCACGCGCGCCGCCGCGCGCCGCCGCTTCTGGGAACTGCGCCACGTCCCGGGGCTTGACGAAAAACCGTCGACCGCCGAACTGCTCACCTGGCTGAGCATCCTCAGCGCGCAGCGCATCGACGCGGCGACGCTCGACGGCGGCCCGCTGGCCAGCCTGCCCGCCCTCGGCGCGCTGATCAAGGACGCCGGCGACCTCGCCCGGCTGCGTTGAACGATGCCGCCCGCGGCGGACGACCGGCTGGCCGAACTCGGCGACTTTCTGGCCGCGCTGCACGTCAACGGCGTGGCGGTCGGGCCGGGCGAGATCGAAAGCCTGCGCCACCTCTTCAGCCGGCAGCCGGTGCTCGACCGGGCGGGATTGCAGGCGCTGCTCGCCGCGCTGCTCGTCAAGACCCCGGCGCAGCGGCAGACCTTCGACGGCCTGTTCGCCGCCTGGTGCCCCGATTGCGACGCCGACTGGCCGCCGGCCGGGCCGGAGAGCGAATCCGCGTCGGCGTCCACGCCGACGCCAGCGGCGAATGCGCCGGCAGAGCAGCCTTACGCGCCGCCGAAGCCGCCAGCACCTGACCTCTGGCCGCGCTGGCGGCTCATCGCAGCGGCGCTGCTGCTGTTCGGCGCCTTGCTCTGGGCGGTGTGGCCGCCGCGCGCACCCGAGGTGATCGTGCCGCCCGCCCCACCGGTCGAGCCGATGCAGGAGCGAGCCGCCGACAGCGACCCCGACCTGCCCGATCAACCCGCCGCCCGCTACTGGATCTGGCGCATCGACGAACTGCCGCCCGCCGCCATCCGCCCGCCGCAACGCCTGGGCGCCGGGCCGCTGGCCGTGCTCGGCCTCGTTGCCCTCGCTCTGGCGCTGGCGCTGTGGCGGCGCTATCGACGGCGTTACCCGACGATCGTCGCGCCGGAGATGCCCTATCGCGGTTTCGGCTGGCAGCCGCTGCCGCCGCCGGCGCGCGACGACGGCGCGCTGATCGACGCGCGGGCGCGCCGCCAACTGGTCTGGAACGTCGAGCGCTTCGTCGCCGACGATCCGACGCGCCGGCTCGACCTGACGAAAACCGTCGACGAAAGCGCCCGCGCCGTCGGCTTCATGCGCTTTCGCTATCACGCCGCGGTGCACGAACGCGCCGTCTGGTTCTGGCTCGACCGCCATCTCGGCCAGGCGACGCCGCGCGTCGTCGCCGCGCAACTGGCGACGACACTGCGCGCCGCCGGCCTCGACGCTCGGCAGGGCTATTTCACCGATCTGCCTCTACAGGTCGACTGGCCGGCGCAAAGCGGCTATCGGCCGCTGGCCGAGGAAGGGCCGGGTCGGCAGGCGCTGGTGGCGATCTTCACCGACGGCGCCGGCCTGCGCCGGCGGCTCGAACATCCGCTGCAGCGCGCGGCGAGCCGCCGGCTGCTCGCTGCCTTGCAGCACTGGCCGCGCTTGTGCTTCGTCGATTGCTCGCCGGACGGCGAACAACTGGCCGCGCTGTTCGCCGCGCATCGCCTGCGGCTCGAGACGGTCGCCGTGCCGCAACTGGCCGACTGGCTGGGCGCCACGCGCCACGCCGCGCCGCGTGCGCCGACGGCCGACGGCTGGCCGGCAGCGACGCGCCAGTGGGCGGCGGCCTGGCCGACAGCGCGACGGCGCACACCTTGCGCGCCGTATTGGCGCTGCCGGCCGACGCCTGGGACGTCGACCGCGTCCTCGCCGCCGCGGCGCAGCCCGCCGAGCGCAACCGGCTGATCGACTGGCTGTTGCGCGGCGAACCGCTGACCGCGGAACTGCCGCGCGCCGACAGCCTGGCGCAGCGCGCGCTCGACTGGTGGCAGGCGCGCTACGTCGAGGCCGACGCCGCCCTGCGCGCGCAGGAAAACCCGCTGCTGCCGTGGCGCGATTCGCTCGCCAGCCGGCGCTGGTAGGTCGAACACGCCATGCTGCAGTTGTACACCCGGCCACGGGCCGCCGCCGTGCGCCTTGGCCAACTCGCCACCGCCGAGTTGCGCGACGAAATCGCTCACCGGCTGCGCGACTTCGCCGCCGCCGACCAGCGCGCGGCCGGCGCGGCGGACGACGGCGCGCATCCGTCTCACCTGGCGCTTCGCCGGCAAGCACCTCGACGCGCCGACACGCCAGCGCCTGCGCCAGCTCGGTTTTGCCGACGGCTACTACCGCCAGGCGCCGCCGCCGCTGCGCCTGGCGCCGCGCCTGGCGTTGGCCGCGACGCTGCTCGGCAGTCTGGCGCTGGCCGCTTTCGCCGTCGCCGCCTACCGCCTGCTTGGCGAGCCGCTGCCGCAGCTGCGCGCGCGAAGCCATTCACGATCACCCGACGCTGGCGGCGCAGACACTGCGCGTCGTCGAAGCCGACGGCGCCGGTGGCTACCGCCTCACCCTCGGCAGTCCGCGCGATGCCGTCACGCTGGCCGGCGTCGCCGCCGACGCCGAACTGACGCTCGACTGGCGCTGGGCGGCGGGCGACAACGGCGTGCGTCCCGGCGGCGACAGCGTCCTGCTGCGCGCCGGTACGCTGCCGCAAGCCAGTCGCGCGTGTACCGCCGGCTGGCCGGCGCGCTCGCTGGCGGTGATCGCCGCGCCGTACAGCGATGCCGCCGCACGCCAGCTGGCGATCCGCCTGCTCGACAAAGGCAGCGCCGATCAGGTGCTCGTCGGCAACGACTGGCAGAGCGTCTTCGACACCTGGCGCGGGCCGAGTCCGGCGCTGAACCGTGACACGCAGATCCTGCTCATCGTCCCCGCCGCTTCTCAGCTCGCAGCTTCCCAGTCCGCCGCTTCCCGCTCCGCCGCGCCGCCGTCGCTGGCGCATGCCGGCGCCTGGGCGATCGTCGCCGCCGACGACTTGGCCGCGCTGGCGCGCGCCATCGACTTCCCCGGTGCGCGACCGCTGACAGAGGTGGCGGCGCCCTGGCGCGTGCTCGCTGCGCAGGGCGAAGTGCGCGTCTATGGCGGCCCGGAGAAGAAAACGGCCAACGGCCACGAGTGGCTCAACGTCTGTCCCGGCAGCTTCAGCATGGGTTCGTCGCCCGGCGAAGCGCTGGCTTACAAAAATGAGATCGTCGAGCCGGAACGCGTCGTCACGCTGTCGCGCTTCGACATCGCCGTCAGCGAAACGACCCGCCGGCAGTACGCGCAAACGCCGGCCGGGCAGGCTGAGAACGACGACCGGCCGGTGACCGACGTCGATTGGCAGCAGGCGCGCGCGCATTGCCGGCGCCTCGGCGGCGACCTGCCGAGCGAAGCGCAGTGGGAATACGCCGCGCGCGGCGGCAGCCGCAGCGCCTGGTCATTTGGCGACGATCGCCAGCAGTTGGGCCGCTACGCCTGGTTTGCGGGCAACTCCGGCGGGCAAACCCATTTGGTGCAGCAGAAACGGCCGAATCCGCTCGGCCTCTACGACATGCACGGCAACGTCATGGAATGGACCCGCGACGGCTATGGCTCATACGTCGGGGGCAGTTTCGTCGATCCGGAAAACACCCGGGATACCGGGTGGCGGGTGGTGCGCGGCGGGTCGTTCGGCTTCTCGCCCGAGGACCTGCGCTCCGCGTTCCGGTTCGGCGTCGAGCCCGCGCGCGGGGACTGGGACCTCGGGTTTCGCTGTGTTCGCGTCCCGCCCCAGCCTTGAACCCTTATCCGATTGATTTTTTCGCCGCGCGTTGCGCTTCAGTCCAGCGGCCTTGCCGTCACGCGACTCGGACACTGCGGGGATGCTCTGCGCGAGCTCCGGCCGCGCATGCAAAATCCGGCGCGCGTTCTCAAATGTTGATTTCCTGCCCGGCGGATGAATCCAGGGCACGTCTGCAGCGGCTGCCGATCGCGGCTCATACCGGACGCGCTTCCGCGAGTACCGTGGTCCGGAAGCGATCGGGCAAGGCATTGGGAGTCAGCACGTCCACCGGCACACCGAGCAGTTGGCCGAGTTCATGGCGGATCGCCGCGATGTCGAACAAGGTCGTCTCCGGCGTCGGGTCGATGAGGAGGTCCAGGTCGCTGCAGTCGGTGTCCTGGCCGTGTAGCACCGAACCGAACACCCGGGCGTTGCCGGCGCGGTGAGACTCGACCACTTGCCGAATTGCCGCGCGGTTGGCGATCAAGGCTTCAGAAGGCTTCATGTCTGCTTCTCACACGAAAAAATGCGTTTTCATTCATGATAGTAACGCGCCGGCCAGGGCAGCCACCAATCCGCTTTTGCATCAGGCGGACAGCGGCCGCTTCAGACGCCGGAAAGACGCGCGAATCAGGATGCCCTACCAGGCGTCGATCGGTCGAGGCTGGGGCGGGACGCGAACACAGCGAAACCCGAGGGCCCCGATCCCGCGCGCGGGCTCGACGCCGTCCCGGCGCGCGGAGCGCAGGAACCCGGGCGAGCAGCCGAACGACCCGCCGCGCACCACCCGCCCCCCGGCTTTCCACCGCCACGCTCCGTGCGGATTGCGCCTGGCTTGCGCCGAATACTTGCCGTACCAATCCCAGCACCATTCCCAGACGTTGCCGTGCAGGTCGTACAGTCCCCAGGCGTTGGCGCGTTTGCCGGCCACGGGTTGTGCCTGGTCGTTGGCGTTGCCCGCGTACCAGGCGTAAGCGTCGAGTGCGGCGGGATCGTCGCCGAAGCTGTAGCGGCTCGTCGTGCCTGCCCGGCAGGCGTATTCCCACTCGGCTTCGGTCGGCAGGCGATAGCCGTCGGCACGCCAGTCGCAGCGCCAGATGCCAAAGAGGCGCGTGTAGCATGGCCGGTAACCGGCGCGTACTGACAGGCGGTTGCAGAAGTCGAGCGCGTCGAACCACGTCACTTCAGTGACCGGTAGGCGTGCGTCGGAGGTGTCGTCGCTGGCTGCCGGCTGTGCCATGACTTCGCGGTAGAGGGCGACGGTGACCGGGGTGAGCGCCATGCGGAACGGCGTCAAGGTCACCGCGTGCTGCGGCATTTCGCGTTCAAGAGTCATTTCGTCGGCCGCCGGCGAACCCAGCATGAATTCGCCGCCCGGCAGTTCGACCATCGGCAGCCCGCTGTCGATGACCCGGCGCGGCCGCGCCGGCGGCGCGGGTGGCTTATTCGGCGCTTTTTCGTCGAAGAGCGGCGCGGCCGTGTCACCGAGCCAGCCGACGGCGACGAAGAGCACGGGCGCGACGATCAGCCACGTCGATGCCTCGCCGTAGAGGAGGCCGAGCGCGCCGAGTCCGCCGCCGAGGATGACGCCGAGCGCGCCGACGATTGGCAGCGGCAGCCGGTCGAAGCGCTCGATGAGCGCTGCCCGGGCCGGGAAAGGCGAGCGCCCGGCAGGATTCGGCGGCGCGCCGCGTGCCGCCCGGCGGGCGACGCCGGGACGGTAGAACAACCAGGAAGGGAAGGGTGGATGCACGCCGCACTCCGGACGGATCGGACTCCGGAGCGATCGTAACCGATTCGCTCCCCGAGCGGAATCGGGGCGCGTTGCGGGTCAGTTCGTTGCCCGCAAGTGCGCGAGCATCTGGTGCACTTCGTTGGTCATGATGGCCAGAAAGGCGGTCAGGCCGAGGTAGAAAGTGCCATACGTCAGCCGCGTTTCGGCGCTGGCGGCGTAGTAGGCGGCATTTTCCGGCGCGTCGGGGTCGTAGCGCCAGGCTTTCAGCACTTGCGGCGCGGCGAAGAAAGCCAGCAGGATCAGCATCGGGCTCGGGCGGTAGAGGAAGAGGCCGATCAGCACCGGCACGCCGAGCAGCCACAGGCGCGGGCTGAGCACGGCGGTGATGCGGCCGCCGTCGAACGGTGAGAGCGGAATCAGGTTGAAGAGGTTGATGAACAGGCCGGCGTAGGCCAGGGCGAGCAGCAGACGGCTGTCGAAATGGCGCGCGGCGTAGTAGCAGGCCATCGCCGCCAGCGTGCCGACGAAGGGGCCGGCAAAGCCGACGTAGGCTTCGGTTTCGGCGTCGCGCGGCTGTTCCTTGAGGTCGATCCAGGCGCCGAAAAAGGGGATGAAGGTCGGCGCGCCGACGTCGAGGCCGCGCTGCCTGGCGGCGAGCTAATGCCCCATCTCGTGCACCAGGATCAGCAGGACGAAGCCGGCGCCGTAGGGCCAGCCGAACAGCAGGCCGTAGGCGAAAACCGAGAGCAGCATGCTGCCGCCGGTGACGACCAGCGGGCCGAGTTTGCCGGCGGCGAGCAGTCCGGCGAGCAGTTTGAGCATCGGGACCTCGCAGTGGAGAAAGGTTCAGCGCGTGGCGGATTTCCTGCGCCAGAGCTTGACGGCGGCGGC
>CAYRXO010000064.1:0-17636 GCA_964428215.1 uncultured Candidatus Accumulibacter sp.
CGTCACCGTGGAAAAGTCTCCTCTCGCCTCACACACAAAAAATCTGACACTCCCCGCCCGTCGATCCATAGCCTGTTCCCAGGCAGCCGCCGCACACGCTTGCTTCTGCTCGTCAGCGGCAAATTCTCCCCTCCAATCGCGGCATACATCCTAAACCGCCCAATCTTGAGTAAGAATTAACCTCTGGAGCAGACACTCATGCCCCCGCATTGAAACTCAGCACCCGCTGGACGAGCAATGACGCGCGCACGAGCAAGCACTGTCCCCCACTCTCCGGAGGTTCGGCATGCGCGCAGCACAGGAAAAGGAATTCATCACTCACGACGGCAGCTCGCTGTTCTACCGTTACTGGCCCGCCAGCGACGCGCCGGGCAGCAGCGATCGTTCGATCATCCTGCTGCATCGCGGTCATGAACATTCCGGGCGTCTACAACACGTGGTCGACGAACTGGCGCTCACCGACCAGGCTTTTTTTGCCTGGGACGCGCGCGGGCACGGCCGTTCGCCCGGCGCGCGTGGCGACAGTGCAAGCTTTGCCGCGTTGGTCAAGGATCTCGAGTCGTTCACCCGCCACATCGAGCAGATTTACCAGCGGCCGCGCTCGCGGATGATCGTCATCGCGCAGAGCGTCGGTGCCGTGCTCGCTGCGGCCTGGGCGCACGATTACGCGCCGCCGATCCGCGGGCTGGTGCTCACCGCGCCGGCGTTCAAGGTCAAGCTCTACGTGCCGCTGGCGCGTCCCGGCTTGCGCCTGCTGATGCGTTGCTTCGGCAATTTCTTCATCACGTCGTACGTCAAGGCGAAATTTCTCACGCACGATCCGGAGCGTGTGCGTTCGTACGCACAGGACCCGCTGATCACGCGGGCGATTTCGACGCGCGTGCTGCTCGGTTTGCTGGACACCGGCGAACGGGTGATCGCCGACGCGGCCGCGATCCGCCTGCCGCTGCAATTGCTGATCTCCGGCCGCGACTGGGTGGTGCATCGCGCGCCGCAGGACGATTTTTACCGGCGGCTCGCTTCGCCGGTCAAGGAACGCCATCTGCTGCCCGATTTTCTGCACGACACGCTCGGCGAACGCGACCGGCAACAGGCGCTGGATAAAATCCGTGCCTTCATCGAACGGCTGTACGCCTCTCCACCGGCCGTCGATTCGTTGCGGCAGGCGGATCATTACGGCCACACCGCCGACGAGGAGCGCCGCTTGCGCGAACCGCTGTCCGCGTGGTCGGCGCGCTACTGGCAGTTCGCGCTCACCCGGCTGAGCATGCGCCACCTGGGCGCGCTCTCAGACGGCATCCGCGACGCGATGCAGAGCGGCTTCGATTCGGGCCGCAGCCTCGACTACGTCTATCGCAATCAGGCCGGTGGGCGCGGCTGGATCGGCAGGCGCATCGACCGTCACTACCTGGACGCCATCGGCTGGCGCGGCATCCGCCTGCGCCGGCAGCATCTGATCGACGCGATCGTCAAGGCCGCCGGCCAGTTGCCTGCCACGCGTCTCGCCGACCTCGCCGCCGGTCACGGGCGCTATGTTTTCGACGCCTTGCCGCACTTGCCGGCCCGCCCGCAAGCGGTCGTCCTGCGCGACTACGACGCTGACAACGTCCACCGTGCGCAGGCGCTCGCCGAGGAGAGAGGTTACGCCGACGTGGTGCGTTGCGCAGTCGGCGATGCTTTCGACGAACAGGCTGTCGCTGACTTGCAGCCGCGCCCGAATCTGATCGTCGTCTCCGGTCTCTATGAGCTTTTTTCCGACAACGCGCTCGTCATGCGTTCGTTGCGCGGCATCGCCCGCGCCGCCGAGCGGGACGCGTTCCTGATCTATACCGGCCAGCCCTGGCATCCACAGATCGAAATGATCGCCCGCACCCTGACCAGTCACCGCATGCAGCAGGCGTGGGTGATGCGCCGCAGGACGCAGGCGGAACTCGACGAACTGGTCACCAGCGCCGGTTTTGATAAAGTCGAGCAGTGGATCGACGAATGGGGAATTTTCACCGTCTCGCTGGCCCGGCGGCGATGAAGCGCTTGCCGGCGAGTGCGTTACCCGACGGACAGCGGCGACCGTGGTGGCGGGCGCTGGCCTGGCTGTCGTTCCTCGGGCCGTTTTTCTTCGCCAGCTACGGTTTCGCCAACTGGCTGAGCAGCCAGCGCGGCGCGGTGGCAACGATCGTTTTCGACTGGGAACGGCAGATACCCTTCATTCCCTGGACGATCGTTCCGTATTGGCTGATGGATCTCTTTTACGGTCTGTCACTGTTTTTGTGCGCCAATCGCCGGCAACTCGACACGCACGGCAAGCGCCTGCTGCTGGTGCAGATATTGGCGGTGTCGATTTTTCTGCTCTTTCCGCTGCGCTGCGCTTTCGTGCGCGGCGAGGTCGACGGGCTGTACGGCTGGCTGTTCGCCGCCCTCGGCCGCTTCGACCAGCCGTTCAATCAGGCGCCGTCGCTGCACATCGCGCTGCTGGTCATCCTGCTCGAACCGTATCGGATCGCCCTGCCCCGCCGCTGGCACGCGCTGCTCTGGGCGGCGGCGCTGCTGATCGCCGTTTCGGTGCTGACGACCTGGCAACACCAGTTCTTCGACCTGCCGACCGGCTTGTGGCTCGGCTGTTTCGTCGTCTGGCTGCTGCCCAGCGTTGGCAGCTCGCCGCTGGCCCGCGCCAGGCTGACACGCGACAAGCGGCGCCAGCGTCTGGCGGCACGCTACGCCGTCGGTGCGCTGGTCTGTGCTGCGCTGGCCATTGCGTACGGCGGCGTCTGCTGGTGGCTGCTCTGGCCGGCCGGCTCGCTGGCGGTAGTGGGCAGCATCTACCTGCTGTTCGACGCCAGCGCTTTCGGCAAGCGGGCCGACGGCTCCCTACCGCAAGCCGTGCGCGTGCTGCTCGCTCCCTATCTGCTCGCCGCCTGGCTGAACGTCCGTTGGTGGACCCGACAGCTGCCGACGGCCGACCCGATCAGCGCCGACGTGCTGCTCGGTCGGCTGCCGAATGCCGGCGAACTCATCCGTCGACGCGCGACGGCACTCGTCGACCTGTGTGCGGAACTGCCTGGCCCGGCGGGTGAAATTCAGCGCACCGTGGTGCCGATGCTCGATCTGCTGCCGCCGACGGACGAGCAATTGTCGCAGGCGGTTGCCGCCATCGAAGCACTGCGCCGGACGGGGACGGTGTGGGTCTGCTGCGCGCTCGGCCTGTCGCGCAGCGCACTTACCGTCGCCGCCTGGCTGCTGCATAGCGGCCGGGCGAGCACTGTCGCGCAGGCGATCGCGCTCGTCCGTGCGGCACGACCGGCTGTTGTCATCGATGGCGCGGCGATCGCGCGCTTGCAGGAATGGTGGCGGCAATGAACGACGAGACCTCCGCCCAGGCCAGCCTCGCCGTCGGACTGTGCCGCGCCGGCCGTCTGCTCGGCAGCGCGTCGCTGCTGTTCACCGGGCTGTCCTTCGCCGTCCTGGCGTTCGGCGATCAGGATTCTCTGCTGCGCTTGGTTTGGTTGACGGTCGCGCTGAGCGGCATGCCGGCGCTGTATCTGGCCGCACGCCTGGCGGTCGACGAAGCGGTTTTTGCGTCGCTGACCCATCAAAGGGTTTCCGCCGACGCCTTCCTGAGCGCTTTCGACAACGTACGCGCCAAACTCGGACTCGGACCGACGACGCAGACGCCGCGCTCGCTGGCCGAGCGGATATACGGAGTGACACGGCTGTTGAAAGGCCTGGCCAGTTTGTTGCTGCTGCAAATCCTGCTCACCCTGCTGGCGAGCGGCACCGAGTGATCGACGGCTTCCTGGCGACGATTCCAGCCACTGCCTGGCGATTGATCGTCGCCATCGCGACGCTGTTGACCATCGCCACGCTGATCGGCCAGCTGCTGCACTGGTGGCTAGCTGCACGGCAGGCGCAGCCGACGATCGACAATCTCAACCGCCGCATCCAGGCATGGTGGCTCATCGCGCTGAGCGTCGGCATCGCATTCCTTGCCGGCGACCGCGGCGTCTGCGTATTTTTCGCATTGGTATCGCTGCTGGCTTTGCGCGAATTCGTCCCGGCAGAGTCGTCACAAAGCGATGCGCTCCGGCGCAAGGTGCTGTTGGCGACGTTGGTCGCCATCGCGTATTGGCTGCTCTGGCAGACGAAACATCCCCTGCTCGGCGTGGCGTTACCGCTCGTACTTTTCTTCGCCCAAGCGCTGGCTCGCCACGGCAAGTTCGACGGTCTGCCGGCGACGCTCGCCGACCGTCGTCTGCCCAGCGGTCTGCTGATCGCCGTCATCGGCGTTGCGCATGCACCGGCCATTTTGTTCCTGCCGCTCGCTGGAGACCCGCAGGCCGGCGCCTACGCGCTGCTCTTTCTGCTGCTGGTCGTACAACTCGGCGACGTGCTGCAATACCTGTGGGGAAAACTCGCCGGCCGGCACGCGATCGCGCCGACGATCTCGCCGAACAAAACCGTCGAAGGAACGGTCGGCGGCATCGTCAGCGCCAGCGCGCTCGGTGGCGTTCTGACCACGCTGACACCCTTCGACACGATCATCGCCATCTTCGTCGCCCTGCTGTTGTCGCTGCTCGGCTTTGCCGGCGGCCTCATTCTTTCCGCTGAAAAACGCCGGCGCGAAATCAAGGATTGGGGGCAACTGCTCGCCGGACACGGCGGCCTGCTCGACCGGCTGGATTCGCTGTTTTTATCGGCGCCGGTGTTCTACTACCTGTTGTCTGGCTACAGTCGGCTGGTCACCTGAGAATCCGCTGACCGACGCTTGCCACAGGCCGAAGGCATCGGCAACCAGAACCTGGCGGCGACTGCGACCGCTCTGAAGCGCTCTGGCTTCGACTGGCAGCCGCCATCATCGCCGCCCGGCGCAGCGCAGGCGCCCAAACTGGCGGTGCGACTTCGGCACGTTCATGGCTACGCCCATGCAGGAGGCTCCGCAGACGCCGGGGAAGCGGGTTGAGTGGGGCCGGGCGTAAATCATCGCTTCGGGCCTATAAGCAAATAAAAAATCATTCGTTCCAGACCCGGCTTTCTCTCCCTAGACTTTGCTGCACCACAACCACTTCAACCGGAGTCTCCCCCCATGAAGCTCAAAACATTTGTCGCCGGTCTGCTGGCCGCCAATGTTCTGTCGGCGACTGCTTTGGCCGCCGACGTTTCATTGCTCAACGTCTCCTACGATCCTACGCGGGAGTTGTACCAGGACTACAACGCGGCCTTCGCTAAATACTGGAAGGCCCAAACGGGCGACAACGTCACGGTCTATCAGTCGCATGGCGGCTCGGGCAAGCAGGCGCGCGGCGTGATCGACGGCCTGCAGGCCGATGTGACGACGCTGGCGCTGGCCTACGACATCGATGCCATCGCCGACAAGGGGTTGCTGCCCCAGGATTGGCAAAAGCGTCTTCCGAACAACGCCTCGCCCTATACCTCGACCATCGTCTTCCTGGTGCGCAAGGGCAATCCGAAGGGAATCAAAGACTGGAACGACCTGGTAAAGCCGGGCGTTTCGATCATCACGCCGAACCCCAAGACCTCGGGTGGCGCGCGCTGGAACTACCTGGCCGCCTGGGCCTACGCACTCGAGCAGCCGGGACGTAATGATGAAAAGGCCCGAGAGTTTGTCGGCAAGTTGTTCCGCAACGTCAAGGTGCTCGACTCCGGGGCGCGCGGTTCAACGACGACCTTCGTCGAACGCGGCATCGGCGATGTCTTGCTCACCTGGGAAAACGAGGCTTATCTGTCGCTCAAAGAGTTGGGAGCGGACAAATTTGAGATTGTGACGCCGTCGCTGTCCATCCTGGCGGAGCCGCCGGTGACCGTAGTCGATAAGGTGGTCGACAAGCGCGGGACGCGCAAGGTTGCCGATGCGTATCTTGAATATCTGTATTCACCCGTAGGGCAGGAAATTGCCGCTCGGCATTTCTACCGCCCGCAAAGCTCAAAGGTCGCGGCCCAATACAGCAAGCAATTCGTCAAGACCAAGCTGGTCACGGTCGACAAGGTGTTTGGTGGCTGGCGCAACGCCCAGAAGGTTCATTTCTCCGATGGCGGCGTGTTCGACCAGATCTACACGCCGGGCGGCAAGCGGTAAGCGTTTTCCTCCGCAGGGTGGAGTGCGAACAGGGCCGCCCTTTTTTATAAGAAAAAAGAATTATTTATTCGAATAAAGCAAAGATCATGAACTTTGCTGAGTGCGCTGCGTTGCAGCAACCCAATGGGAAATCCTCATGGCGGCATTGAAACGATTCAGTCCCTTGCCGGGCTTTGGCCTGTCGCTGGGCTACACGATTTTTTATCTCTCGCTGATCGTGCTCATCCCGCTCAGCTCGGTAGGTGCAAAAACTCTGAGCATGGGCTGGGAGGCATTCTGGCCTGCGGTGAGCAATCCGCGCGTCGTCGCCTCCTATCAACTGAGCTTCGGAGCGTCGTTGTTCGCTGCGGCGGTCAACGTGGTTTTCGGGCTGATTTTTGCCTGGGTACTGGTGCGCTACCGTTTTCCCGGCAAGGGTCTGGTCGATGCACTCGTCGATCTCCCCTTCGCCTTGCCCACTGCAGTGGCCGGCATCGCCCTGGCCACCATCTACGCAGAGAACGGCCCGATCGGCAGCCTGCTGAAGGCTTACGACATCGAGGTCGCCTACAACCCGAACGGGGTGCTGCTGGCGCTGATCTTCATCGGCCTGCCCTTCGTCGTGCGCACCGTTCAACCGGTACTCGCCGACCTCGAGCGAGAAGTGGAGGAGGCTGCCGCCGGCCTCGGCGCCTCGCGCTGGCAGACCTTCGTTCGGATCATCCTGCCACATGTGCTCCCCGCCCTGATGACCGGCTTCGCGATGGCCTTCGCCCGCGCCGTTGGTGAATACGGATCGGTCATCTTCATCGCCGGCAATGTGCCCATGGTGTCCGAAATCACGCCATTGATGATCATCACCAAGCTCGAACAATATGATTACGCCGGTGCAACAGCGGTCGCCTCGGTGATGCTGATTTTCTCCTTCATCCTGCTGTTGCTCATCAATGTGTTGCAGGGCTGGATGCAGAACCGTCATGCGAAGGGAGCCTGACATGGGCACCCGCATTGCTCTGCAACCAGGCGCCCTGGCGCGCGATGAAACCTACAGCACGCGGGAGCCGGCCTGGGTCAAGCTCGTCCTGATCAGCATTGCCTTGAGTTTCTTCACGGCCTTCCTGCTTTTCCCTCTGCTCACCGTATTCTCGGAAGCGCTGCGCAAGGGCTGGGGGGCTTATTTGGCGGCGCTGGTCAACCGCGACGCGTGGGCCGCGATCAAGCTGACGCTGATTACGGCGGCGATCGCCGTGCCGCTCAATCTGTTCTTCGGCATCGCCGCCGCGTGGGCCATTGCCAAGTTCGATTTCCCCGGCAAACGCATGCTGATCACGCTGATCGACCTGCCGTTTTCGGTGTCTCCGGTCATCTCCGGTCTGATCTACGTGCTGATGTTCGGGGCACAAGGCTGGTTCGGCCCTTGGCTGGCGGCACACGACATGAAGATCATCTTCGCTGTGCCGGGCATCGTGCTGGCAACGGTTTTCGTGACCTTCCCCTTTGTGGCCCGCGAACTGATTCCGCTGATGGAGGCGCAGGGCACGGAGGAAGAGGAGGCCGCCGTCGTACTGGGCGCTTCCGGCTTCCAGGTCTTCTGGTATACGACGCTGCCCAATATCAGATGGGGGCTGCTCTATGGCGTCATCCTGTGCAATGCCCGCGCGATGGGCGAGTTCGGCGCGGTTTCGGTGGTTTCCGGGCATATCCGGGGCATGACCAACACCATGCCGCTGCACGTCGAGATTCTTTACAACGAATACAACTATGTGGCCGCCTTTGCCGTGGCCTCGTTGCTCGCCCTGCTCGCCCTCGTCACGCTGGGCCTGAAGAGCCTGGTAGAGCGGCAGACGCACCGGCAACGGATCGAATCGCAAGTCATGGAGAAAGCATCATGAGTATCGCCATTCGGAACATCCGCAAACATTTCGGTACCTTTCATGCGCTGGACGATGTCACCATCGACATTCCGTCCGGTGAGTTGGTGGCCCTGCTCGGGCCTTCGGGCTGCGGTAAGACGACACTGCTACGCATCATCGCGGGTCTGGAACAGGCGGACGCCGGGCAGATTCTGCTTGCGGGCGACGACGCCTCGGATCACCACGTGCGCGACCGGCGCGTCGGCTTCGTGTTCCAGCATTACGCGCTGTTCCGCCACATGACAGTCTTCGACAACGTCGCCTTCGGCCTGCGCGTGAAGCCGCGCAAGCTGCGCCCGAACGCGGCCGAAATCAAAAGACGGGTGACCCGTCTGCTCGATCTCGTCCAACTGGGCTGGCTAGCCGATCGTTACCCCTCGCAACTGTCGGGTGGCCAGCGCCAGCGAATCGCGCTGGCGCGCGCTCTGGCCGTCGAGCCCAAGGTGCTGCTGCTCGACGAGCCCTTCGGCGCGCTGGATGCCAAGGTGCGCAAAGAGTTGCGCCGCTGGCTGCGGCAACTGCATGACGAAATCCACGTTACCAGTGTGTTCGTGACCCACGACCAGGAAGAAGCCCTGGAGGTTTCCGATCGCGTCGTGCTGATGAACAAGGGGCGGGTGGAGCAGATCGGGACGCCGGACGAGGTGTATGACTACCCTGCCACCTCCTTCGTCACCAGTTTCCTCGGTTCGGTCAACTTGTTCCACGGGCGCGTCGAGGACGGGCATCTGCATATCGGCGAGCACGCGCTGGTGGTCGGCGACCAGCAAGGCGCGACGGAAACGGCTGTCGGCTTCGTGCGGCCGCACGAGTTCGACGTGCTGCCGGTCGACGCTCCCGGCAATGGCTTGCCGGCGCGCATCCAGCGCGTCATCGCCATCGGCCCGCTGGCCCAACTCGAGCTGACCGGCCAGAACGGTGATCTGCTCGAGGTTGCGATGCTGCGCGATACGCTGAGCGTACTTGGCCTGCGTGAAGGCGACCACGTATCCCTAAGGCCTCGGAACATCCGGGTCTTCGAAAATAAGGAAAAACTGCTCGCCTGAGGGCCGTAGTGGAGAATAGAAATGAACTTCCAGCAACTGCGCATCATACGTGAGACGGTCCGTCAGGATTTCAACCTGACCGAAGTGGCCAATGCGCTCTATACCTCGCAGCCCGGGGTCAGTAAGCACATCAAGGACATCGAGGACGAACTCGGGATCGAGATCTTCGTGCGCCGGGGCAAGCGCCTGCTGGGGCTGACTGAACCGGGCAAGGAACTCGTCGCGGTCGTCGAGCGCATCCTCATCGACACCCAAAATCTGCGCCGAATCGCCGATCAGTTCGCCAGCCGGGAGACCGGTCACTTCGTCGTGGCCACGACCCATACCCAGGCCCGTTATGCCTTGCCCAAAATCATCCAGTGGTTCAAGGCAGATTACCCCAAGGTGCATTTGACGCTGCTGCAAGGAAGCCCGAGCGAAATCGCCGAATTGCTCGAAACCGGGCAGGCCGACGTCGGGATCGCAACGGAATCCTTGGACCAGGTGCCGGAACTGGCCTCATTCCCGTTCTATTCCTGGCACCATGCGGTGATTGTCCCGCAGGGGCACCCGCTGTTGTCCGTGGACACGGTGACGCTTGAAGCCTTGGGGGAATATCCGATCATCACTTATCACGAAGGGTTTACCGGCCGTGCCCATGTCGATAAAGGCTTTGCCGATGCGGGCATCGTCCCCGATATCGTACTCTCGGCCATTGACGCCGACGTGATCAAGACATACGTCGCACTCGGGCTTGGAGTCGGTATCGTGGCCTCGGTCGCCTACGACGAAGAACAGGATCGCAATCTGGCCTTGATTAGCGTACCCGACCTCTTTCCGGCCAACACGACGCGAATCGCAGTCAGGCGGGGAACCTACCTGCGCAGCTATGTCCATGCCTTTATTGAAAAAGTATGCCCCGATTTAGGTGAGGATGCGATAAAAGCAGCGATAAAGCCCCAAAATGCTGGGGGATAGACTACCCGTTCGAGACCCTGGCATGACCCGTCAACGCCAGTGATCCTAACCCGCTCAGAGTGGATACCCTTGCGGCACGATGAGATGGCGCAGCGGGACCACTTTTTCATGACGACGGCCACGCGGGTTCAGCGCTTGATTTCGCGTCTGATGCGGAAGCCGTTGGTGGTGCGCAGCCTGGCGCGTTGCCCGTGAGGCCGTTTTTTCCCACGCCGGCACACCGACGATCGGCGGCGTCACGCCCAGGTAAACCGGTAACCGGCCGTTCGTGCCGAACGGATTCTGGGCCATGCCGATCTTGCCGCCGATCTATGGTTTGGGCAGATCGGCAGCGCCATACGCCTGGGTCAGGTAGTCGTTGAACCAGCGCTTGAAGTCGGCGGTGAGGGCGTACTGTTTGTTCGCCGTCATTGCCGAGAACGGTGCCGCCGGAGGCGGCCAAGCAGAAAACCGAGTAGCACGCCGGTCACGAGACCACCGCCGCCGGCATACCACAGCGCATTTTTGGCTTCCGTCATCAGCGAATTGGTAAATACGTTCGACGACAGGTGCAATGCCACCACTTGCCATTGCCCGTCGATTTTGGCTGAAGTCGAGCTCCAGTGCGAGCTCAGCTTGAACGGCCCGCGCGCTACCGGGAAAAACTCGTCTTCCATGGTGCCGTCGGCGACGGCGATCTGACCGGCGGCGAAAAAGCGTGCCGACGCGCCGACTTTGGCACTCGTCAGATAGCGATCCAGGATGCGTTGTTCGCCTTTGACCATACGCTGGTAATAGGCGCGGATTGCGTCGTGCCCGCGCGAGACTTCGCCGTTGAGCCAGGTGACCGTCGCCTGCGGACTCATTTGCGCGACCATCCGTTCGATGTCCTGCGCGTTGATGCCGGCCTCGATCTCCCGGAAGACGTGCAGCAGTGCTTGCCGGTCAGCCGCATAGGGATCGTCCTCAGCCGCAGCCACTGGAGCACTCAATGACAGCAGGAACATGACGAGAGCGAGTCGTTTTTTCATGGCAACTCCCGAAAAACAGGGTCGAACGACCCGACAGGGCGGTGAAGCAACGATGAGACGTCGAGGATCATCCGGAACGGCGTGAGGCGGGAGGCGTCGATCGTTGCCACTGCGTTGCAAATAGACAGACGGCCGCCGCGGCGGCGGCAACGTTCAGCGATTTCGTTCCAGCGGACATCGGAATGTACTCCCGCTCGCCGCACTTCGCCAACAGCCGAAGATCCAGGCCAGGTCGTAGGGTGGATAAGCGCAGCGCATCCACCAATAAATTTTTAGCGTCAGAACAATGACCTGGCTATTGCCTGCATCACGATGGCTGCATGCCGTGGGTAAAGGATTGCTTCGGGAAGGGCGGTGGATGCGCTGCGCTGATCCACCCTACGGCGCTGTGGCTGGCGGCTGCAGCAACAAGCGAATCAGCACATCGCGCGTCGTTTCAGTGGGGCGCGGATATTCCACCCGGGTGATGCGGCCGGCGCTGTCGAAAAGTACGATCGGTTCGCGGCTGTTCGGTGTGTAGACGATCTGCATGTCGTCGCCGAGCACCAGACGTACCTGCCGCTGATCGCTGTGCAACTGGCCGCCGCCGGGGCTGCGCGGATTGGCCTGGCCACGCAAGTCGCCAAGGGTGCCGCCGGCGCGGAAGCCGAGCGTTTCGCGCAGCCAGTGGGTGTTGAAATCGACGCTGCCGTTGCCAGAGCGGCGCGCCAGCGGGCCGAGAACGTCGTCGCGCAGCGCGGCAGCGGTGGTGCCGCCCATGTAGGAATCGACGATGGCAATACGCCGCGCGCCGCCGTCGATCAGACGCTGAAACTCGGCCTGCATCGCCGGGCCGTCGAACTTCTCACCGGACGGCGTCTTGTGCACCGGCATGTGCCGTACGCGCGGCGCGAGTACCGGGTCGCCGGCGGCGATGACATCGACCAGGAAAGCGCCGCCCTGCTCCATGCCGACGATGATGTCCGGGTTCTCGCTGCGCAACTGGGCGATCAGTTCCCTGAACACGCGCTGATTCTCGGCCAGCACGCTGTCGAGAATAAAACCCTCGAGTTCGCCGCGCTCCGGCTGCCCGTGCGGCGTGCGTACGCGGCCGATGACACCCTGCCGTTCGGCCCGCGTGGCGCCGGGATTGTCGAGAATGCGCGCCAGTTCGGCGAGGCGCGCCGCCAATTCGGGGGATACCGCGCGTTCGACGAAGAGCAGCGGCGGCTCGCCGCGGAATTCGGCGACGACCGTCCGCCGGCCGCTCCCGTCGACCGACTGGCTGACTCTGGCGCCCATGCCCGTCAGCCGATCGACCAGCGGCGGCGTGGCGCCCATCTCGTAACTGTAGAGATTGGCGCCGCCTGCCCGCCGCAGGCCGACCCGTTCCGGCAAATCGAGCGACCGGGAGAGCAGATCGCCGCCGACCGCGGCGGCGTCGATGGCGCGGTCGGCCAGCGCGGTGCGCAATTCGGCCATGCCGATGCCCGGATCGGCACGTGCCTCATCGATCAGCGTGCGCAGACGCTCGTTCAGCGCTTCGGCCTCGCTGCGCAATTCGGCGATGACCGCCGCATCCTCACCGCGACCGGCGAGCAGTTCGCTGCGCAAACGATTGCCCAGGCGCAGGCGGGCGATTTCGATCGTCGCCAGCCGCGCACCGTAGCGCGCGTTGAAGTTTTCCAGCGCCTGCATTTGCTGGCGGCCGCGGATGCTGCGCACGACCGTTCCCGAGGCGAGGGCGACGCCGGCGAGCATGACCAGATTGTCGACCGACATGCGGGCGATTTCTTCGCTGCTCGGCCAGCGGCCTTCTTCGAGCCGGAAATGGACGATTCCCCAACCGCTGAGCACGCCGTAGGAAGTGCTGTGCGTCGCCACGCCGGTCAGCGACTGCATGCCGCGCGCCGCCAAAGCGCCCCGGATGCCCGTTCCCAGGCCGCGCAGCAGTCCGAACAGACCGATGTTGAGCGCCAGTTCGACCAGGAATGGCGTGCGCGACGGCGGCGCCATGATCCCGGTCAGCGTGCGGCTGACGGTGGTGAAGGTCAGCGCCTCCAGAGCGACCGCGCCGGCGGCGGCCATCCCCGTGGCTTCGGTACCGAAAGCCAAGGCGCCGATGCCAGCGGAGGCCATCGCCGCAATCAGCGTCACGCTGAGGCCGAAAAGCATCCCCGAGGCACCGATGAAGGCCGGAATGGCCCGGTAATACTGTTCGACGGCCGGATCGTTGCGGTGTCGCTCCAGACGCGCATGCAAATCGGCCGCATTGCCGGCCAGGGCCGCGTCGCGCATGGCCCGACAACGTTCGCGGATGGCGCGGAAACCGTCCTTGCCGATCAGGCTGCCGCCGACGGCCAGCGCCTCGTAGGCGCGCAAGGCGCGCTCCCACTCGCCGACCGCCGCGATGCTGTCCTGCAGCAGGCGCGATTCCCGTTCCAGAGCGCTCTGCCGCTCGGCAAGATTGCTCTCTCCCTGCTCGCGGGCGGCCCCGAGCGCACGCGCTTCGCCGTCGAAGACGTTCAGCCGGTCGCGGATCCAGCGCACCCAGGCGACCATTTCGCCCGACGAGCCCTCGGTCCGCGGCCGATTTTCCATGATCGCCAGATCGACTTCGGTCAGCGCGCGCGGCAAGGCCGCTGCGCTGGCGTCGGCGACGGAGAGCTTGTCGAGCGCGTCGTCGCCGAGTGCCGCGCGCAGCGCGGCCAGCCAGTGGCCGCGCACGCGCTCGGCGAGCGCGATGTACGCCGGCTGTGCGGCGCCGAGTTCGGCGCGGGAACGGTAAGTCTGCAGCAAGGTGCGCAAACTGCCCAGATTCTGCGCGCTGCGCTCGCTGATTTCCTGCGCCAGCGCGACGCGTCTCGCGGCCACCGCCGGTTCGATCGCCAGCGAAGTCAGCGCCGGCCGTTGCGCGTCGATCTGCCCATCGACGGCAGTGATCGCCGCCAGGAGATCGGCATCGTCGGCGTTGGCAGTGCGCAGACGCGTCAGGATCAGGCTGACCAGGCGCAGGCGGTCGTCGATTTCGGCGGGGCTGAGGCTCGTCGGCAGCGTGAGGTGCAGGGGCTCGGTGCGCGCGCGCTGTTCGGCGGCCGTCAGCAGATCACCGGCGTGCTGTTCGCCCTGGACGGCACCTTCGGCGCTACGAATCGCCTTCAGCAGGCGCAAGGCTTCGCCGACTTCGTGCCCGGCGGGGAAACCGCCGACCAGTTCGTTCTTCAAACGTCGCAGCATGACGCGGCCGGCTTCGCTGCGCGCCATTTCGTCGAGGTTTTCGTCGCGGGCGTTGCGCGCGAAAACGCTGGCCACGTCGTCGCGGTCGCTCCAGTCGAGCGCATCCATCACTTCAATGACGAAAGCGTAGTGCCCGGAACCCATCCACGCCAGTTCGAACAGCCGCTGGCCGAGCCCCTCTTCGTCGAGATTGCCCCAGGAGGTGTAACTGGCGATCAGCTCGGCCGCCGTCTGCAGCGTGGGATGCCCCGGCGGCAGTTGCTCTCGACGCAGCACGCGCTCGGCACCGGGCTGCACCGTGTGCGCCACTTCGTGCGCGAGCAGGAGACGACCAGGCGCCGTGTTCGGCCGCGGCGCGTCCGCCGACAGGCCGATGCGATTGCCAAAAGTAAATGCTCTGGCGCGCAGCGAGCGGGCCGCGGCATCGGCGCGCGCGTCGTCATGCACCCGCACGCTGCCCAGATCGGCGCCGAGACGTCGCTCGAAATGGCTGCGCAAAGGCGTCGATAAGGGCGATCCGGCGCTGGACAACGCGTTGTCGATCAGCGCCGACGCGCCGCTGAGCGGCGTGCGCGGCAAGCTCGCGGCAGGTCCGCGCGTCAGCGAAGCGGCCGCGCCGGCGCAGGCCGGGCAGGGTCCACCGTCGCCGCAGGCGGTGCAGGAAAGCGGGCTGATTGCCGTTTGCGTGGCGAATGCGCGCGCCGCGACTTCCTCGCGATCGCTCGGCCGACTCACCGTCATCCCCGGTCCGGCGGTCTGCTCGCCCTTCTTGCCGCTTTCCTTGACGGTGGCGAGGCTGCCGGCGCGCATCAGTGGCATTCTCCGCAGGCCGATGGCTCGGCGCGCGATGGCCGCGCGCCGTTCCAGGAGGCGTTGCCGGAATGAAAACCCTGCGTGCGGCCCGCAACCCCGTGGCAGCAAACCTCCCAAGACTGCCGGTCTGCCCGACGGCAAAAAGCGCAGTGATCATGCGAACGAACAAAGCAAATCAATCGCTTCAACATCAGGTCGTCGAAAACAGGGTCGATGAAGAGGCGCCATTCCGGCCGCGGAATCATGGCGTCTTCGGCGGGCTGCTCGCCGGTGCCGCCAGCCCCTCGGCAATCACCCGCGTCACGTAGTTGATTTCTTCGGCAGAAAGCGGCAAGGCGTGCCGCTGCACGCTGACACCGACGCCCATTGCCGACGCCTCGCCGAGCATTTCGCTGCCCGCCGCCGCGATCAGGTGGTGTTCGGCAGAATAAAGCAGGATGACCCGCGGCGGCCGGCTGCCGTCCGGGTTGCGCAGCTTGGCGTCCGGGTCGTAGGTGAAGCGGCGGCCGTCCGACAACTGCAGTTGTGCGCCGGGCTCGATGCGGCCTTCATTCCATTCGAAGTATTGTTCGGTCGCCGCCTGACCGCCGCTGCTGCCGGCCTTGGTCTCGAATTTGCCGCGCACGACCAGATTCGGGCCGATCGTTTCGGCCGCCAGACCGTCGGTGAACAGCAGCGGCGCGCCGAGTGTGCCATCGGCTGCCGGCAGGCGGATGCGCACACCGTCGTAGAGCGCCGTTCCCGGAAAACGCTGTTGCAGCCTGACGATCGCGTCGGCGCGGATCGGCTGCGCCAGGATCTCGCCGACATTGCCCTTCAGAATGTTGAAATTGGCCAGATTGACTTCGCCCGGCGACGGACCGGCCGCACTGGCCGGGTCGTAGCGCGCGGTGAGTGCCGCGGAGTCGGCATGCAACTGGCCGAGCGCTGCGCTCAGTCGCGCGTCGCTGAGACTCGGCGGACGGCTGATCGACGTCAGGCGGATGTACACCGGCTCGCCTTCGGCGGTCGGGAAATTCGGCCCCAGCCAGCGCACCAGCGCCGCACGCGGGCCGTAACGGGTCAGCCGCACCCAGTCTTCGCGACCGGCCGGCGTCTTCGCGGCGTCCAGCGACGCGCGGTACGTCTGGTAGGCACGTTCGAGTTCCGGGACGAGGAACGGTTTCGCCGCGTCGGGGAGGATCTCGGCCAGGGTGTGGTAGCGCGCGGCCGGCAAAGCCAACGGCGGTCGCGGACCGGCGGGCAATGCCGGCAAAGGTGCCGGTCCGGGCGGCAAGGCCAAAGGCCGCACGGGCGCGCGTGGCAACGCCGGCGCGGGCGCCGGCCCCGACGGCAAGGCACTGACAGCCGGAGATGGCGACAGCGCTGGCGGCTCGGCGCCGACCGGCGGCGCTTCGCCGCTACCCGCCGGCAAAGCCGGCCGGGCGCTGCCGAGGGCGAAGTTCTCGATCGGCAGCAACTCGCCTTGCGGGCCGATCATCTGGCCGGCACCGGTACGCACATTGAGCGTCGCCAGCGCGTAGCGGCCGCTGAGCGGATCGCGGGCGACGACGACCATTTCGCCGCTTTGCGGATTGTACGAGACGACGCGGATGGTCAGCGTCGGTTCGCCGGCACCGGCGACCGGCGGTTCGGGCGGCAGCAGCTCGCCCGGCGGGACGCGGCTCAGCGTGCTGACCGTCGGCGCCACCGGCGCGCGCAGCGCGAGCAGGCCGGCGGCGGCAAACAGCAGATGGCTGACCGCCATCAACGCCAGGCTGGCGCGTCCGGCGTCGTCGAGCGGCCGGCCGGCCGCATCCTGCCCGCTCACCAGATGGCCGATGGCCAGACCGGCGTTGAAACTGGCGAACATCGTGCCGCCGACGGTCAGCGTCGTCGCCAGTGCCGGTGCGCGCGCGGCCAGCACCGGACCGACCGCCGATCCGGCGCCGGCCGTACCGAGGACCAGCGCCGTCTGATCGACCACCTTCGGGGTGCCGAGTACCGACAAGCCGCCCATGAAACCGTAAAAGCCGGCGGCGACGCCGCTGCTTTTTTCGTACTGAGCGGCCCAGAACTGGGTCGACTCGATCGCCAGATCGGTGGTGTACGGCAGATACTGGGCGACGAAGCCGCGGCCGTCGGCCAGCGCGTCGGCGGCTTCGCGTTGCAGGACGCCGTTGGCGACCAGACTGTCGGCCAGCGTCCGCCGGTTGTCCGCGCTCAGTTCTTCGAACAGCCAGTAAAGCATGCCAATCGGACGCCGTTCGCCATAACGGCCGAAAATGCCGGTCCAGTCGCTCTCGCCGTGGCGCGACATCATCTCGCGCAACACCGCTGCCTGCCCGGCCGGCGGCAGATCGCTGAGAATCGAAGTGATCGCCCCAGCCTCGCCGGAACTGGTCGGTCCGCTCAGACGGGCAAGCACCAGATCGGCGGCGCGTTTGACCAGAGCCGGATTGACCGCCTCGTCCGCCAGTTGCGGGTTGGCCAGCAAGGCTTCCGGCGGCCGATAGAGCCCGAAACGCTGACTGTGGCGCGCGATCAGCGACAGCAGTTCGCCGACCTGATCGCCGCCGCAGGCGAACAGCGTGTCCAGATAGCTGGTTTTACTCCCGGTGGTGACGCCGTAGTC
>CAYRXO010000065.1:0-17340 GCA_964428215.1 uncultured Candidatus Accumulibacter sp.
TACACCGCCATTAATTCAGCACCCACCGATGACCCCTGTCCACCTTCCAGACGATACCTGCACCTGGAACGAGCGGGAAGTTCTTCCTGCATGTGATTGAAATAAATCCATAAGCGCCAAGAGGACACTATTATAGTCCCCGCGTAACGTTGCAATGCCATTGTAGATGGGCGCTGTGCAGCCATTGTTGACGCATTGCGCAATGCACTGCCGCGGCGTCTGTCCGGCGCGCCAGTGGCCGGGCATCATTGCAACGCGCGACTGTCGGCAAGAGTACTTTCTGGCGGCGCGATTTTTTTACTCGACGCGATAAATCCGCTTAATTTCTGCGCGCGGACGTCGATAAATGATTTGTGCGGCGGGTTGATCGGGATCACTAAAGATTGCCGGCAGCCCGTCGTAAGTGAAAGTGTAAGCGAGACCCTCGCCGCAAAGAGAGTGGCCTGGCAGTCATAAAAGCCACCGGAACCCCAAGTCAATCTGATCGTGTCAGGAGAGCAAAATGCCGCAAGTCATCAACACCAACGTATCTTCGCTGAATTCGCAACGCAGTCTGAATTCATCCCAGGCGTCCCTGCAAACTTCCTTGCAGCGCCTTTCATCCGGCTTGCGCATCAACAGTGCCAAGGACGACGCCGCCGGTCTGGCCATCTCCGCCCGGATGACCTCGCAGGTCAACGGTCTCGACCAGGCGCAGCGCAACGCCAACGACGGCATCTCGCTGGCGCAGGTCGCTGAAGGCGGTCTGCAGAGCGTGACCGAATCGCTGCAGCGCATGCGCACCCTGGCCGTTCAATCGTCGAACGCCACCAACACGGCGACCGACCGTGCCGCACTGCAGAAGGAAGTCGATCAACTGGTGCAGCAGATCAATACCGTCGCCAATCAGACCGCTTTCAACGGCGTCAAGCTGCTCGACGGCACTTTCAACGCGCAAGCCTTCCAGATCGGCGCCAACGCCGGTCAGACGATCAGCCTTGATTCGATCGCCAGTGCCAAGGCCGACGCGCTCGGTGTCGGTACCACTTCGTCGTATTCGTCGAGCACGTCCGGTGCCGTGGCGACCGGCCTGATCGGTGCCGGCGGCATCACCATCAACGGTTATGGCATCGGGCCGAGCATCCGTGATGGCGTTTCCGCTGCCGGCAGCAACGACAGCGCGATCTCCAAGGCGGCGGCGTTCAACGCCGTGTCCGGACAGACCGGCGTCACCGCCACCGCATCGGCGACGACGCTGGCCGGTATCGCGGCCGCTACGCCGGCGGCCATTGCCGGCGACGCCACCGATTTCATCTACGTCAACAACGTCAAGCTGGGGGCGATCGCCGTCGGTGCCGACGCCACGATGCAAGGCGCCAACATCGCGGCAGCATTCAACGCCGTCTCCAATCAAAGTGGCGTCACCGCCACCTTCAGCACCTCGACCGGAGCAGTGACCTTGACCGCAACCGATGGCCGCAACATCAGCCTGATCGGTGGCGGTACGGCCGATACGGCAGCGACCGGCTTCACCTTGGGAGCCGGTGGCAACATCGTCGGTGCCAGCGCGGCAGCCGTGGGCGCGCTGGCGGCGGGCGATCTGACGATCAACGGTTACGATGTTGGCGCCGTTTCTGCCGGTGCCGATGTCACCGCGCAGGGTAACAACGTTGCCACGGCGATCAACGCGTTGACCAGCAAAACCGGCGTCACGGCTTCTTCCGCCGCCGGCAAGCTCACCTTGTCGGCGGGTGCCGGGCAGGCGATCACCATCAGCGGCAGCCTGACCAATCAGGGGGCGACAGCGACGGCGACTGGTTTCAGCGCCAACCAGTTAGGCGCTTCGGCCACCTTGTCGACCAATGCGGCGATCACACGCGGCAACATCACACTCAGCTCGACCGGTAGCGCCGGCATCACCGTCGGCGGTTCGGACATCGCCCGCGCCGGCCTGACGGCCGCCTTTACCGCCTCGGTTGCCACCTTCGGCGCCGGCATCTCGAGCGTCGATGTGACGACGGCCTCCGGTGCGCAAAACGCGATCAGCATCATCGACTCGGCATTGTCCAACGTCAACTCCAGCCGGGCGAACCTCGGTGCGGTGCAAAACCGTTTCAACAGCGTCGTCAGCAACCTGGCGACGACCAGCGAAAACATTTCCGCTTCACGTAGCCGGATTCTCGATGCCGACTTCGCGGTGGAAACGGCCAACATGTCGCGCGCGCAGATCCTGCAGCAGGCGGGAACGGCGATGCTGGCGCAAGCCAATTCGTTGCCGCAAGGCGTGCTCTCGCTGCTGAAGGGTTAAACGGTCGCGTATCAAGGGTAACAGCATCGTGGGCGCGGCCGCGGAAACGCGATCGCGCCCCGCCGCCACTTCTGCAAGGAGTTCGCCATGAACATCCAATCCCCCGGCGCCGTTCTCCCGCCTCAAGGTCACTCGGCTGTCGCCAATCTGGTTCGCGAGATCAGCCGTTCCAAAGCTGAAGAAAGCGTCGCCCAGGCCAAAGATCAGACCGCTGCGACTGCGTCGACGACGCCTTCCACTGAACAGTCAGCGGATCGTGCCAAACTGGAAGCGGCGACCCAGGTCGTCCGCGACTTTGTCAAGCCAGTGAACAACAATCTCGAATTCAGCGTCGATAAGGATAGCGGCCAGATGGTGGTCAAGGTTGTCGACCGCTCGACACGGGAGGTGATCCGGCAAGTGCCTTCCGAAGAAATGCTGGCCATCGCCAAGACGCTGGACAGCATCAAGGGACTGTTCGTCAAGCAGACCGCCTGAGAACCGTTTGCCGTCTTGGCCTAAGCTGGCCAATTGCAGTCGGAGAAAGCAATGACCATTTCCTCACCGGGCATGGGCTCGAACCTCGACGTCAACAGCATCGTCAGCCAGTTGATGACTCTCGAGAAGCAACCGCTGACGGCGATGGCCAAAAAGGAAGCCAACTACCAGGCGCAAATTTCGTCGCTTGGTTCCTTGCAAGGCGCCCTATCGAGCATTCAGACCGCGGCGACCAACCTGGTGCCGGTCACGGGTGTTACCCCTGCGCAAAAATTTTCGGTTTTCAGAGGATCGGTCGCCGACAGCAGCGTCGCCTCGCTGTCGACCACCAACAGCGCCGTCGCCGGCAACTACACGCTGGAAATCACCCAACTGGCCAAACAGCACAGCTTGGTCACCGCCACTGGCGCGACTTCGCCATTTACTGTCGACGGCAAGCTGGCCAGCGGCGGTACGCTGACCATTTCGCTGGACAGCCTGGGCGGCAGCAGCCCGAACAAGAGCACCAACATCAGCATTGCCGACGGCGCTTCGGCGGAAACGATTCGTGATGCGATCAACGGCGCCGCGGCCGGGGTATCGGCGCTGGTGATCAACGGGACGGCCGGCAAGCAGCTTCTGCTGACCAGCGGCAGCGCCGGCAGCGATCAGTTCATCAAGCTCTCGGGAATTGCCGGGTTTTCCTATGATCCGAACGCCACGCCCGACCCCTTGACCGACAACTTCACCCAGACGCAGGCCGCGCAAGGTTCGGCTTTCAAACTGAACGGCATCGCCGTCACCGCCACCGGCAACACGGTGAGCAGTGCCATCGACGGCGTGACGCTGAATCTGCTCAAAGGACCCGAGGCGCCGGCCACGTCGTTGAGCACCATGCTGACCATCAGCAAGGACACCTCGAGTCTGACAGCCGGCGTCAATGCCCTGGTCAAGTCGGTCAACGATTTTTTCAGCACCGCCAGCAATCTCGGCCGCTACGATGCTGTCACCAAGACAGCCGGCACCTTGAACGGTGATGGCACCTTGCTGGCGGCACAAGCCGGCATTCGCAAGGCGATGGATACCGTTCCGACCGAATTGGCTTCGGCCACCCTGAAAACGCTTGCTGATATTGGCATCAGCGTGCAGAAGGATGGCAAACTGGCAGTGGACAGCACGCAACTCGCCAAGGCGATCAGCGACAATTTCACCGGCGTGACCAATCTGGTGGCGGCGTACGGCAACACTTTCAAAACGACGGCGGACAATATGGTCAACGCCAACGGGATGATCGCCGCCCGCAGCGACGGCCTGAATGCCCTGATCAAGGGCCTCGAGAAGCAGTCGGATGCGCTTTCCCAGCGTCTGACCAGCATTGAAGCCCGCTATCGCCGGGAATTCACCAACCTCGACACCGTGATGTCCGGGATGACCAAGACCAGCAGCTTCCTGACGCAGCAACTGGCCATCCTCAGCAACACCACCGTTTCGATCAACAAGAATTAGGAGTTCCGCATGTTCGGCCACGCACGTCAGGCGATATCCGCTTATCGCAAAGTCGGGGTGGATGCCGCCGTTGAAGTCGCTGATCCGCACCGGCTCATTCTGCTGCTTTTCGAAGGAGCTCAGGCGGCGATCAGCCGCGCCCGTCTGGCGATGCAGCAACGGCGGATTGCCGCCAAAGGCGAGGCGATCTCTAAAGCCATCGACATCATCAACAACGGTCTGAAAGTCAGTCTGGACCTTGAACAGGGTGGCGAACTGGCGGAACGTCTGTACGCCTTGTATGAGTATCTGGTCGTGCGTCTGCTCAAGGCCAATCTGCACAACGACCAGCAGGCACTGGATGAAGTGGCCGGATTGCTCGAGGAAATTCACGGCGCCTGGCGTGAAATCGCCCCGGATGCCGTCGCCGAGGCCGTCGCATGAGCGCCGCGCTGGTCACCCTCGAGCAGCTACTGTCGCTTTCGGAAGCGATGTTGCTGAGCGCGAACAGTGACGACTGGACGACGCTGGCCAAGCAGCAGCGCGAACGTGAAGCGCTGACCGCCGCACTGCCGGAAAACTGGCAGGGAAGCTTAGTGCCTGCCGAACAGACACAGGCGCGACAACTGCTGCAGAACTGTCAGCGAGTCGACGCGACTATCGGTCCATGCGTCGAATCGCGGCTCGCTGAATTGCGGGTCCTGTTGCGATTCTGAAGCCATTTCCATCTTGTCGATGCGTACAGCCGCCGCTGCTGCCGTTGATTGAGCAAGGCGGAATGGCTGGAATTTCGTCGGGATGGAAACGGGATAGTCCGAAATGTTGATCCATGCCGACACCGGTGCACGACTGCAGGGTCCCGGCGAGGCCACTTTACGGTCGCCCCCATCGACGCAGGAAATTACCGACAAGCTGTCCGGGCTGTTCGCTGGGCAGCGTCTGCTGGCGGTGATTCAATCGGTGATGCCGAATGGCACTTACCGGGCGCTGATCAACCAGCGCAGCGTCACTTTGGCGCTTCCTTTCACCGCCAAGACCGGCGACGCCATCGAGTTGGAGGTGACCGCCAGCGCCGGCAAGCTGACCTTTGCGGTGCGGGCGCCGAACCTTGCGCAGACAGCGGGCGTCGATCCTTCCTCTTCGACCCGCTTGAGCCGGACCGGCCAGTTGATCCAGGGTCTGCTCGGCCATTCCGGTGACGGTAAAGCATCCGCGGCAGCGCTGCCGCTCAACGGCAACCGGCCGATCAGCGAACAACCGCCGCGCAGCGGGCAGGAACTGTCACCGCTGCTGCAGCAGGCCGTCCGGCAAAGCGGCATGTTTTACGAAGCGCATCAGGCCGCTTGGGTCGCCGGCCGCTTGGCGCAAGCCGAATTGCTGCAGGAGCCGCAGGCTCGCCTGACCGCTCGGCAATCGTCCATCGTCTCGCACAATGCGAGCACAGCCGGCGTGCCGGCAGAGATGCCTTCGCCCGACGTGCAGGCAAGTGCTTCGCCACAGACGCAGGTCGCGACTCTGGCAACAACGCCGTTGGACATCCCGGCGGGATCACCGGATGGCGCTCAGCCTGCGGCCAGCCCTGGTGCAGAAAGCGACGTTGGCGACGAAAGACGAGCCGTTCCGGCACGCGGCGCAGCCGATTCTCTGCCCGAGCGATCTTCCGTTTCGGCGGTCATGCCCAGCGCAGGGAACCGGCTCGCCGCTGCGTTGGCGACGTCCGCTTCTTCGGCTGATGCTGGGCAGCCCACCGAAATCGCGCATCCGTCAACAGCCGTCAAGGAAGCGGCCGTCGGGCATGATGCGGGTGAGGCGGCGCGCGTTGCTCCGCTGAATCTGTCGCCGAATCTGTCGTTAGCGCTGTTGGCGGCAATGCGACAGCCAGCCACGAGCAGCCGCATGTTTCAGACCGTTGAGACAGTGTTCACGCCAGATGCGGGTCCGCAAGCGGGGAACGAGCCGGCATCGCCTGAACCGTTTGTGCCGGATTCGCCGGCCGAGAACAGCAGGCAACGCATTCAGCCCGCCAGCCCGGATTGGCACCCGCACGCAAGAACAGCGCTTGAGCAGGCGTCGCACGCCGGCGAGAACGACTTCAGCGTTCAGCGCGGTCGCGGCGAAGACGTCTCCCCGCTCGCGTACAAGGGCCAGGACGAGCATGCCATGTCACAGATCGTGCCGCAGCCCTTGCAGTCGATCGTGCAGCAACAGCTCGAAGCCTTCGCTACGCAGCATTTTTCCTGGCAGGGCCAAATCTGGCCGGGGCAACAGATGCATTGGGAGATCGACGACCAGAGCCAGGAGCGCAACGCTGAGGGCAAAACAGGCGACGGCAGCGAAAAGTGGCAAACGCGGCTGCGCCTGGTCTTGCCGAAACTGGGCGCAGTCGATGCCCGTCTGCAGATTCACGACCGGCAGATGACGCTGACGCTGCGCGCCGACAGCGCCGAAACCCGTGCGCTGCTGCGCAGTCAGGGAAGCGAGCTCCGCCAACAATTGGAAAACGCCGGCCTGCTGCTGGCCGCGCTCGGTGTCGTGCAGTCGCCGGACGGCGGTCAATGAGCGCGGCCAGGGTGGAAACGTACTGCTGGCGCTTGATTGAAACTGGCCTATTCGCCTTTGAACGCCGGCTTGCGCTTTGCGCGGAAAGCGTCGATGCCTTCCTGGTAATCGAAGCTGTCATACACCGTACGCCGCAAGCCCTGAATCCGTTCGAACAATTCGGGAGTGATCGAACGCGCGCTGGCCAGCAGCCGTAATTCCTCTTTCATCACCGAAATGCTCAACGGCGAATTGCCGGTGATCTGCGTCGCCAGTTGGTACACGAAAGCTTCGATTTCTTCCTTCGGCTTGATGTAGTTGATCATTCCGAGGTTGAGTGCCTGCGCGGCCGGAATCGGCTGGGCGGTAAACAGCATTTCTTTGGCTACCGGCATCGGAATCATGTTCAGAATGGTCAGCAAACCGCCCAGGTTGTAGGGAACGCCGAGCTTGGCCGGGGTGATGGCGAACGTGGCGTCGGGGACGGTGACCAGGATGTCGCAAGCCATCGCGACTTCACAGCCGCCGCCCCAGACACCGCCTTCGATGAGCGCCAGCACCGGTGCCGGACATTCCTGAATGGCGCGGATCAACACCCGCAGAGGATCGCTCCAGCCGAGCGGGTCGCGGCCGCGATCGGGCAACTCGCTGATGTCATGGCCTGACGACCAGACTTTGGTTCCCGGTTGCGCGCGCAACACCACGGCGCGCACACTCTGTTCACGGAAAACGTCGAGCGCCGTCGTGATTTCCGAGATCAACGCATCACTGAGCGCGTTGCGTTTGCTGGCGTGGTCCATCACGATCGTACCGATGGCGTTTTCAGTCTGGGTCAGAATCAGGGGCACTGTACTCTCCTCGAAGTCAGTGGGATGAAGGGACTCCCGGCGATCGGGTGTTCAGATCAGCAGGGAGGGACGACCGTGCAAGCGCCGATGAAAGAATAATGAGTAACGCAGTGCACAGGCCGGTCGTCCAGCGTACGTGACAAGCACGCATCTGTCTACCGTGTGCGGCGAAAAGAGAGTCCTGACCGCACTGACAAGCGCTCGGTGTGCAGTCAGAGAGAGACCGCCGACCGAGTATCGCCAAGACCGACGGCTATAATCGCGGCTGCTCCGTTCAGGAAAACCGATGCCCGATCTGCTTGCCAATCTCAACCCGCAGCAACTGGCGGCAGTCACCTTGCCGCCGCAGCATGCCCTGATTCTCGCCGGCGCCGGCAGCGGCAAGACGCGCGTGCTGACGACGCGCATCGCCTGGCTGTTATCCACCGCGCAGGCCGGACCGTCGACGATCCTGGCGGTGACCTTTACCAACAAGGCGGCCAAGGAGATGCAGTCGCGGCTGGCGGCGATGGTGCCGTTCAATATCCGTGGGCTGTGGATCGGCACCTTTCATGGCTTGTGCAACCGTTTGTTGCGCGCGCACCATCGCGATGCCGGCCTGCCGGCGCAATTCCAGATCCTCGATACCGCCGATCAACTGTCGTCGATCAAGCGCCTGGCCAAGGCGCTGAATTACGACGAGCAAAAATTTCCGCCGCGTGAGCTGATGCACTTCATCAACGCGCACAAGGAGCAGGGGCTGCGCGCCGCACACAGCGAAGCCTACGACCCGACGACGCGCCGGCGTGTCGAGTTTTACGCCGAGTACGAGCAGCAATGCCAGCGCGAGGGTGTCGTCGATTTCGCCGAACTGCTCTTGCGTTGCTACGAACTACTGCAACGTCATCAACCGCTGCGCGAACATTATCAGGCGCGTTTCCGCCACATTCTGGTTGACGAATTCCAGGATACCAACCGTCTGCAGTACGCCTGGCTGAAATTGCTCGCCGGCTACGGTACGCTGCCGGACGGGGAGGGCGCCCGCGTGTTCGCCGTCGGCGACGATGACCAATCGATCTATGCCTTCCGCGGTGCCGAAGCCGGCAACATGCACGATCTGCAAAACGAGTTCGCCATTGCCGAGGTCATCCGCCTTGAACAGAACTACCGTTCGCACGGCAATATCCTCGACGCCGCCAACGCCTTGATCAGACAAAACCGGGATCGCCTCGGCAAGACTCTGTGGACGGCCGATGGCGCGGGCGAACCGATTCGTGTTTTCGAAGGTTTTTCCGACGTCGACGAAGCACGTTTCATCGTCGACGAAGTCGGCGCTCTGGTTCGCGACGGCTATTCCCGCTCGCAAATGGCGCTGCTCTACCGTTCGAATGCCCAATCGCGGGTGCTCGAACACGAACTGGTGCGCGTCGGTCTGCCCTATCGCATCTACGGTGGCCTGCGCTTCTTCGACCGTCAGGAAATCAAACATGCGCTGGCCTATCTGCGTCTGTTGGCCAATCCCGATGACGACAGCGCGTTTGCGCGCGTGGTCAATTTCCCGACCCGCGGTATCGGCACGCGCAGCCTCGAAGCCCTGCAGGAAGCGGCACAACGCCTGCAGACCAGTCTCTACAACGCCGCCGCCGGGCTGAGCGGCAAGCCCGGAGTGGCACTGGCCCGTTTCATACGGCTGATCGAGACGCTACGCAACGAGAGCGCACAGTTGCCGCTACCGGAAATCATCGAGCACGTGCTCGACGGCAGTGGTCTGCGCGAACACTATCTGAGCGAGAAGGACGGCCGGGATCGGCTGGCCAACCTCGACGAACTGATCAACGCCGCCACCGTCTTCCTGGCCGATGACGAACTGGTCGCCGCAGATCTGGCCGATCTGGCCGACGCCGGCCCGCTGGCCGTTTTCCTGGCGCATGCGGCGCTCGAATCCGGCGAACGGCAGGCAGGCGAAGACGAGGAAGCGGTGCAGCTGATGACCGTACACGCCGCCAAAGGGCTGGAATTCGACGTGGTCTTCATCAGCGGCCTCGAACAGGGGCTGTTTCCGCACGAGAACGCTGCCAGCGAGCGCGACGGGCTGCAGGAGGAACGGCGGCTGCTCTATGTCGCCATCACCCGTGCGCGCCGCCGACTGTACCTCAGCCACGCGCAGACCCGCCTGCTGCATGGGCAGACGCGCTACGGACTCCGCTCGGCATTTCTCGACGAGTTGCCGCCCGGGCTGCTGCGGCATCTGAACCGGGTGGCTCCGGCCAGAGTCGCCGACAGCGTGATGCCGGGCGCCGGCTGGTCAGAGCCGGTCGGCGACGGTCTGCGTCTTGGTCAGAGCGTGCTTCACGCTCGTTTCGGCGTCGGGGTGATCGTCGCCAGCGAAGGCGGCGGACGCGAAGCGCGCGTGCAGGTCAATTTCGACCCGCCCGTCGGTGTGAAATGGCTGCTGCTCGAATACGCTCACCTGACGCCGCTTTGAAATCTGCGATACCTGTCTCGAGAGGGACATGAGCCGTTTCCCGGTCGTCTGTCGAGTCGATAGACTGGCCGCCTGTCGGATTGACTAGGTCGGCTGCAAAATGTGGGTAAACGGCTCATTTTTACCCGGTTCTCGGCGCGAATAGAACAACTATTCGCTTGCAACCCGTGAAAAACTGATCTCGTTTCCCACATTTTTCGCTTCGACCCATCAAGTCCGACAGGCGGCTAGGCGGTTTCTCACCCGCGCCGAAACTATTCTTTCGGCTTCAAGCATTCCGTTGCCTTTACTTGACAGAAAAACTGCCGCCGCCCTACCTGCTTGCCGCTGCTTCAGGTCAATCGGGCGCGGCGAGCGTGCTTTTCCCCCATTGCCGGGGATAAACCTGTGGAAGCCAGCCGGGACAAGACGGCAAGCGGCGGGTGTGCTTCGTCTTTTTTTGCTTGCTGAAAAAACGGGCGGCACGCCGGCTGGATGGCCGAATGCCCTCACGGGTCCCGGCCGCTGTCAGACGGCCAAAGCCCGTTGGCGGAAATCACTGGCAGACGCGGCTCGCTGGCCATGTCGGTTGAAAAAGGGCGGCGGGGCCGAATTCGTTGTTCGGCGACTGACGCGTTGCCGATCAGCGGTAGCCCGGGGGGGGTGGCGGCGGGGTGCCCTGCGGTGGCCGTGGATAGGGGCTTGGCGGTGCGCTGGCGGGCTGTTGCTGTCGCGTGATGTTGCCCTGGACGGGCACGCTGTGGCCCTTGGCGTACATGCACTGGATGTAGGCATTGTCGTACTGGCGCTGGCTGCCATAGGCCGAGGATTGCGCCGCGCCGGTACCGCTGGCACTGCCGAAGATCAAGCCGGTACCCGCGCCGACCGCCGCACCTTGCCGACCGCCGATGGCGGCGCCGGCCACAGCGCCGACTGCCGTGCCGACGACGGCGCTATTGACGCCGGACGTGTTGGCGTACTGCCCGGCGGAACCACCGATCTGGTTGTGGGCGAATTGCCGACACTCGCCGTCGTCGTAACGGAACTGGTCGAAACTCTTGCCGTTGCCCGGCAATACCATCACGCTCGGTCCAGTTGGCAGACTGACACAAGCAGTCAGCAGGAGTGCGGTGGTCAGGACGGACAGGCCAATGATTGTCTGTTTCATGGTGATCGCTCCTTGGGGCCGATCAGGGGCGGTTGTCGGGTTGAGGCGCAACGCGAATCCAGCCGCGCGGGCAGGTTTTGACGTACGGATAGTAGGCGCGCGAGGCTTGGCAATAGTACCAGTAACCACTGGCCGGTTCGGCGGATGACTGCTCGATATAGACCGGCGGCGAAGTGCGTTCGACGACTACGGGCGGGTAATAGACCGGCGCCGGGTAGGGCATGTACGGGCCGTATGCGGAGTAGAAAGGACCCCAGTACGGGCCGATCACCACGCCGACGCCGACACGCGGGCCGCGATGCCAGCGGTCGGCCAGCGCGTCATTGATCGATACAGCACTCAACAGCGCGCTGGCCAGCAAGATGTTTATCAGTTTCATGGTGTTCACCTTTCTGCTCGCAGGAGCGGAAAACCAGCACCGCGATCGGTGTCCGCGCCGGTCCGCTGCTACCGGTTTACTTGCTGAGGCCATCGTATCACGTCCGACGGACGGCGATCGCCGAAAATCGGCCGCCGATGCTGCAATGCGGTAAAATGACGGCATGTTCTATCCTCTGATTCGCAATTTCTTTTTCTCGCTCGATGCCGAAACCGCGCATGGCTTGGGCATGGCCGGATTGGACTTGATGAAGCTCTCCGGTGCCAGTTGTCTGCTGGCTGCCGGTGTCAGCGCTGATCCGGTGCGCGTGATGGGCCTCGATTTTCCCAATCCGGTCGGTCTGGCTGCCGGTCTGGACAAAAATGGCGAGCACATCGACGCGCTGTCAGCGCTGGGTTTTGGATTCATCGAAGTCGGTACCGTTACACCGCGGCCGCAGCCGGGCAATCCCAAGCCGCGCATGTTCCGCATTCCGGAAAAGCAGGCGATCATCAATCGTCTCGGCTTCAATAACGAGGGTGTCACGAAACTGTTGACCAATGTCGCGGCTTCCAGTTTCAGTCGACGCGGCGGTGTGCTGGGAATCAACATCGGCAAGAATTTCGACACGCCGATCGAGCGGGCGGCGGACGATTATCTGCTCTGTCTCGAACAGGTTTATTCAGCAGCCAGTTATGTGACAGTGAATATTTCCAGTCCGAACACGAAAAATCTGCGCGACCTGCAACGCGACGACGCGCTCGACGCGCTGCTCGGCACGCTGAAAAGCGCGCAGACACGGCTGGCCGAGCAGCATGGCAAGTACGTTCCTTTGGCGCTGAAAATCGCCCCCGATCTCGACGATGTACAGATTCAGTCGATTGCCGACCTGCTGCGCCAGCACTGCATGGACGGGGTCATCGCCACCAATACGACGCTGTCTCGTGAAGCGGTCGCCGGTTTGCCGAATGCCGAGCAGGCGGGCGGCTTGTCCGGCGCGCCGGTTCTTGCGTCATCGACCGCGGTACTGGGCAAGCTGGCGACGGCGCTGGCCGGCGAAATTCCGCTGATTGGTGTCGGCGGCATCCTCAGCGGCGCCGACGCGGTGACCAAACTGGCTGCCGGTGCCAGCCTGGTGCAAATCTATACCGGCTTCATCTATCGCGGTCCCGAACTGGTTGGTGAAGTGGCGCGCGCGATCGCCAGGCATCGGCGGACAACGCGTGCAGGACATTAAGGTCATTGGCAAAGTGGTTGAAGCCGACTATTTGACGAGCGATAATCGCCGCGCCCCGGACGACTCCGCCGTCGGATCGGTTTCAGGATGACTGGCTGGAATATGCCTGCGTTGTCCGTTTCTCTGACCCCCGAACCTTTCCCTGCAGCGGGGAGAGCAGTGGCAGCTGAGTCGCTGCACGACTTTACCTTTGACATCCCACGCTGTTCATGACCCATTACCTGTTCATCATCGTCGGGGCGGTTCTCGTCAATAACGTCGTGCTGGTCAAGATCCTTGGACTGTGTCCGTTCATGGGCGTTTCCAAGAAACTGGAAACCGCATTCGGCATGGGTGCGGCGACCACTTTCGTGCTCACCGTTGCCACCGGCGCCAGCTACATCATCGACCACTATCTGTTGCTGCCCTTTGGTCTGGAATATCTGCGCACCTTGTCGTTCATCGTCACCATTGCCGCCATCGTCCAGTTGACCGAGATGGTGATCCAGAAAACCAGTCCGGTTCTGCATCAGGTACTCGGCATCTATCTGCCGTTGATCACCACCAATTGCGCGGTTCTCGGCGTGCCGCTGCTCAACGTCGCCAACAAGCACGATTTCCTCGAGTCGCTGCTTTTCGGTGCCGGCAGTGCCGTCGGTTTTTCCCTGGTGCTGATCCTTTTCGCCGGTATCCGGGAGCGTATCGAAGGCGCCGACGTCCCGCTGCCGTTCAAGGGCACGGCGATCGCCATGATCACCGCGGGACTGATGAGCCTGGCTTTCATGGGCTTCGCCGGTTTGGACAAATACCAATGATCAGCACCCTGGCGGTCATGGCGCTCGGCGCCATCGTCCTTGGCGCGGCTTTGGGCTACGCCTCGATCCGCTTCAAGGTCGAAGGCAATCCGCTCGTCGAGAAGGTCGATGCCATCCTGCCGCAGACCCAGTGCGGTCAGTGCGGCTATCCCGGGTGCAAGCCGTACGCCGAAGCGATCGCCTCCGGTGAGGCCGAAATCAACCTCTGCCCACCGGGTGGCATGGACGGCGTACGCAAGCTCGCCGACCTGCTCGGCCGCGAAGTCAAGCCGCTCGATGCCGAGGAAAAGCCGAAACAGCTGGCGATCATCATCGAACAGACCTGTATCGGCTGCACGCTGTGCATCCAGGCGTGTCCGGTCGATGCCATCGTCGGCGCGGCGAAACAGATGCATACGGTCGTCGAAACGTTATGCACCGGCTGCGAGCTATGCGTCAAGCCGTGTCCGGTCGAATGCATCGTCATGGAGCCGATTGCCGAGAACCTCGATAACTGGAAATGGAAATATCCGGTGATTGAAATCAAACGAGCGGCCTGACGCCGGCGCCATGTTGCAAAAATTGTTCAAATTCAAGGGGGGCGTCAAGCCGCAGACGCACAAGGCGATGTCGGTGCAGGCGTCGATCGGTGAGGCGCCCCTCTGCGAGCGTTATTACGTTCCTCTGCATCAAAGTATTGGTGGCAAGGCCAATCCGGTGGTCAGCGTCGGTCAACAGGTGCGCAAAGGGCAGTTGCTCGGCGCGGCCGATGGCTGGGTATCGGCGGCGGTGCACGCACCGACCTCCGGGATCGTCGTGGCCATTGAGGAGTACGTGGCGGCGCATCCTTCCGGACTGCCGACATTGTCGGTGGTGTTGGCGGCTGACGGAAGGGATGAATGGATCGATCGTCAGCCGGTCGATTACTCGCGTCTGGCGCCCGAGCGCGTCCGCGAGTTGTTGCGTGATGCTGGTGTCGTCGGTCTTGGCGGCGCGGTTTTCCCGAGCCATGCCAAGCTGACGGCCGCCAAGAACCTGCCGGTCGAGCATCTGGTGATCAACGGTGCCGAATGCGAACCGTTCATGACCTGCGACGATCTGCTAATGCGCGAACGCGCCGAGGACATCGTGCGCGGCAGCGCCATATTTCGCGAACTGCTCGGCGCCCGGCAGGTGCTGATCGGCATCGAGGACAACAAGCCGGAAGCGGTCGCCGCGATGCAGGCGGCGGTGACCCGTCTTGGTGAGGACTACGATGTCGTCGCCGTGCCGACCCGTTACCCGGCCGGTGGCGCCAAACAGTTGATCCGCGTGCTGACCGGCAAGGAAGTGCCGGCCAGTCGTCGGTCGACCGATCTGGCAGTGCAATGTTTCAACGTCGCCACCGCTTACACGGCTTATCGGGCTTTGGCGCACGGCGAGCCGGTGACCTCGCGCATCGTCACGCTGACCGGCAACGTCGAGCAGGCGCGCAACTGGGACGTGCGCCTGGGAACGCCGATGCGCGCAGCGATGACGCTGGCGCAGCCACGCGCGGACACGCAGCAATACCTGATGGGCGGCCCGATGATGGGCTTCGAAATTCCCGATCTGGCGGCGCCGGTGGTCAAAGCGACCAACTGTCTGATCGCCGGCAAACCGGCCATGTTCCCGCCGCCGCCGCCGGAAATGCCGTGCATCCGCTGCGGTGCCTGCGCCGAAGCCTGTCCGCACGAATTGCAACCTTTCGAGTTGTATTGGTTCGCCCGCGCGCGCAACTTCGGCAAAACGCAGGAATATTACATTTTCGACTGCATCGAATGCGGCTGCTGCAGCTATGTCTGTCCGTCGCACATCCCGCTGGTGCAGTATTTCCGTTTTGCCAAGAGCGAAATCTGGGCGCGGGAGCGTGAAAAGCAGGCCGCCGACGCCGCCAAGGCGCGTTTCGAATGGCGCAATGCACGCGAAGAACGCGAAGCCGCCGAAAAAGCCGAACGTTTGGCCAAGGCCGCCGCCAGCCGACCGGCCAAACCGGCGAGCAGCCCAACGGTGGCCAGCCCGGCGCCGGTCGTCGCGGCAGTCGAAACGGCGGCGCCTGAGGTTGTCAGCACTGCCGTTGCCAAGTCGGACGCCAATCCGGCAGCCGCCACCGCTGACCCGACGCCTACCGATGCGGAGTCGATCAAGCGCGCGACGATCGTCGCGGCGATGGAGCGCGCCAAGGCGCAACGTGCCGCGGTGCAGCCGAAAAACACCAGCCAACTGACGGCCGAACAGGCAAAGGAAATTGCCGCCATCGACGCCAGACGCAAGGCCGTGGCCGCGGACAAACAAGCGACAGCCGATGACGGCGGAGTAGCAGACAAACCGTGATCAACAACGATTTTTCGACGCCGCCGTATTTTTTGCGTGAACGGACCAGCGTCACGCGCGTGATGCTGCAAGTGCTCTTGGCGCTGTTGCCGGGAATCGCCGCCTATGTCTGGCAGATCGGACCGGCGATCATCGTGCAATTGCTCATCGCCAGCGTCACCGCGCTGATCGGCGAGGCCCTGATGCTCGTCGTGCGCGGCAAAGCGCTCGGCTTGTTTCTGTCCGATGGCAGCGCCCTCGTCACCGCCTGGCTGATCGCCCTGGCGTTTCCGCCGCTGGCACCCTGGTGGATCGTCGTCGTCGGTACCTTGTGCGCCATCGTCATTGCCAAGCAGCTTTATGGCGGACTCGGTCAGAACCCATTCAATCCGGCGATGATCGCCTTTGCGGTGTGTATCGTGTCGTTTCCGGCGCTGATGTCGCAATGGCCAGCGCTCGGTTTGCAACTGAGTTTCGCCGAACAGTGGCAGATCATTGCCGGTCTGGCGCCGCGCGTCGATGCGCTGAGCGGCGCGACGCCGCTCGATGCGCTGAAAACAGCCTTGAAACTGGGCGACACGCCGGCAGACGTACCGACGCTGCTGGCGACGCAAGACGTCTTCGGCAATTTCGCCGGCCGTGGCTGGGAATGGGTCACCGCCGGTTATCTGCTCGGCGGTCTGTGGTTGTGGCAGCGCCAGATCATCAGCTGGCACGCGCCGGCTGGTTTCATCGGCGGACTATCGCTGCTGGCCGGGCTGTTGTGGTTGTGGAATCCGTTGCAGTTTGCCAATCCCCTGTTCCATCTGTTCTCCGGCGGCTCGCTGCTCGGTGCCTTTTTCATCGTCACCGACCCGGTCTCCGGTTGTACGACGCCGCGCGGCAAACTGATTTTCGGTTTTGCCGCCGGGCTGCTGGCATACCTCATCCGCGTCTTCGGTGGTTATCCGGATGGCGTCGCTTTTTCGGTCTTGTTGATGAACCTTTGCGTGCCGCTGATCGACATGTACAGCCAGCCGCCGATTTTCGGCATGAAGAAGAGCAAATGAGCGCGCCACTGAAGACGCCGACCGCGCCGACGATGGCTGCGCGCACGGCGGTGATCCTGCTGATTTTTGTCCTCATCTTCACCAGCCTGCTGGCCGGCGTCTATTTCTGGACGCAGCCGGCGATCGAGGCCGCTGCCGCCGTCGAGAAAATGAAACTGATCGGCGAAGTGCTGCCACGCGAGGCGTATGACAATAACGAGAGCGAACTGCTCAACAACACTGTCACTCTGCCGCCCAGCCCGGCTCTGGGTAACGAGGAAAGTACGATCGCCTATCGTGCCACCCGTGCCGGCCGGGTCAGCGCGCTGGTCTTCGAAGCCATCGCGCCGGATGGTTATTCGGGCAAAATCCGCCTGTTGCTGGCGGT
>CAYRXO010000066.1:0-17064 GCA_964428215.1 uncultured Candidatus Accumulibacter sp.
ACCGGCTTCGACACCGGCTTCGACACCGGCTTCGACACCGGCTTCGACACCGGCTTCGACACCGGCTCCGGCGGCGACCGCACCGGCCACGCGTTCCGAACGCTGAGGCCGCGCACGTGAATCTGCCCGAACTCTGCATCCGCCGTCCGGTGATGACCACGCTGCTGATGGCGGCGTTTCTCATTTTCGGCATCATCGGCTACCGCGCTCTGCCAGTTTCGGAACTGCCGAGCGTCGATTTTCCGACCATCTCGGTCAGCGCCAGTCTGCCCGGCGCCTCGCCGGAAACGATGGCGGCGGCGGTGGCCACGCCGCTGGAGGGCCAGTTTTCGACCATTGCCGGACTCGATTCGATGACTTCGACCAGCGCCCAGGGCTCGACGTCGATCACCTTGCAGTTCTCGCTCGACCGTAACATCGACGCCGCGGCGCAGGACGTGCAGTCGGCCATCTCGGGTGCGCTGCGCCGGCTGCCGCCGAACATGCCGACGCCGCCGTCGTTCCGCAAGGTCAACCCGGCCGACTCGCCGATTTTCTACATCGCCATGTCGTCCACCACCCTGCCGCTGTCGCTGGTCAACGAGTACGCCGAAACGCAGCTGGCGCAGCGCTTGTCGACCATCCCCGGCGTCGCACAGGTACAGATCTACGGTTCGCAGAAATACGCAGTGCGCATCCAGGCCAACCCGGATCAACTCGCCAGCCGCGGCATCGGTCTCGACGAATTGCAACAGGCGCTGGCGCAGAACAACGTCAATCAGCCGGTCGGTCAGCTCGACGGCAAGCGGCAGACCTTCGCCATCAAGGCCGACGGCCAGTTGTCGTCTGCCGCCGAATTCCGGCCGCTGATCGTCACCTGGCGCAACGGCGCGCCGGTGCGCCTGGAAGACGTCGCCAGCGCCGTCGACAGCGTCGAGAACATCCGTCTGGCGAGCTGGAATGTCGACCAGCGCGCCATCGTACTCGCCATCCAGCGGCAACCCGGTGCCAATACCATCGAAACCGTCGATGCGATCAAACGCATCCTGCCGGCCTTCCAGGCCAATCTGCCGGCCTCGATCACCCTCAAGGTGCTCTTCGACCGCAGTATCTCGATCCGAGATTCGATTCACGATGTGCAGTTCACGCTGGTTCTTTCCGGTGTGCTGGTCCTGCTGGTCATCCTGCTCTTCCTGCGCAACCTCTCGGCGACGGTGATCCCCAGCCTCGCTCTGCCGATTTCGGTGGTCGGCACCTTCGCGGTGATGTCGCTGCTCGGTTACAGCCTGAACAATCTGTCGTTGCTGGCCCTGACGCTTTCGGTCGGCTTCGTCGTCGATGACGCCATCGTCATGCTCGAGAACATCGTCCGCCATGTCGAAGAAGGCGCGGACGCCGTACGCGCGGCGATCGTCGGCTCGCGCGAAATCGGTTTCACGATCATCTCGATGACGCTATCGCTGATGGCGGTGTTCATCCCGGTGCTGTTCATGAGCGGCATCGTCGGCCGGCTGCTGCACGAATTCGCCGTCACCATCTGCGTGGCAATCCTGGTCTCCGGTTTCGTGTCACTGACCCTGACGCCGATGCTGTGCAGCCGTTACCTCAAGCACGCCGATCCGGAAGCGCACGGCCGCATCTTCCAGTTGTTCGAGCGCTTCTTCGCCGCGCTGCTCGCCGCTTACGAACGCACGCTGACGTTGGCCATGAGGCATCCGCGCAGCATTCTGGCCAGTTTCTTCGCCACGCTGGCCTTGACCGTGTTGCTGTTCACCGCCGTGCCCAAGGATTTCCTGCCCAGCGGCGACAGCGGCCAGATCATCTGCTTCACCGAGGGTGCGCAGGATGTCTCCTTCGCCTCGATGGTCCGCCATCAACGCGCGCTGGCCGAAATCGTCGGCCAGGAACCGGATGTCGCCTCGTTCATGTCCGCTGTCGGTGCCGGTGGCATCCGGCCGACAGCCAACACCGGCACCATCTTCATGATCCTCAAACCGCGCGATCAGCGGCAATCGACTCCCGACCAGATCATCCAGCGCCTGCGACCGAAGCTCGGCGCCGTGCCGGGCATCAAGGCCTATATGCAGAACCCGCCGGTGATCCGCATTGGCGGCCAGATCACGGCCGCGCAGTATCAATACACCCTGCAGGATACCGACCTCGACCAGATCTACCGGTGGACCGGCGAACTGACCGGCCGTATCCGCCAGCTGCCGGGTTTCGTCGATGTCGCCAACAACCTCAACAATCTCAGTCCGGTCGTCGCGCTGGACGTCGACCGCGACCGACTGGCCTCGCTCGGCCTGAGCTACGGCCAGGTCGAAGACGCGCTGCAGAGCGCCTTCAGCGCGCGGCAGGTGTCGACGATCTACGGCGCTACCAACCAGTATCAGGTGATCCTCGAACTGGCCGACGAGCATCAGGCCGATCCGTCGGCGCTGGCCAAGCTCTATGTGCGCAGCAGCAGCGGCAAACTGGTGCCGCTCGACACCGTCGCCCGTGTCAGCCGCAAGACGCAGGCGCTGACCGTCAACCACCAGGGACAACTGCCGGCGGTGACCATCTCCTTCAACCTGCTGCCGGGCATCTCGCTCGGTGAAGCGGTCGACCGCATCAAGGCGCTCGAACAGGAACTGCGCATCCCGGTGTCGTTGAACACCAGCCTGCAGGGCACCGCACAGGCCTTCCAGTCGTCGCTGCAGGGGCTCGGCGTACTGTTGCTGGTGGCGATTCTGGTCGTCTATCTGGTGCTCGGCGTGCTCTATGAAAGCTACATTCACCCGCTGACCATCCTCTCCGGCCTGCCCTCCGCCGGACTGGGTGCCTTGCTGACCCTCTACCTGTTCAGCGTCGATCTCAGTCTGTACGCTTTCGTCGGGGTGATCATGCTCATCGGCATCGTCAAGAAGAACGCGATCATGATGATCGACTTCGCCCTCGATCGGCAGCGGAGCGAGAATCTGCCGGCCGCGGAGGCGATCGTTCAGGCCTGCCTGATCCGTTTCCGGCCGATCATGATGACCACCATGGCCGCACTGGTCGGCACGCTACCGATCGCGCTCGGCATCGGCGCCGGCGCCGAGGTCCGTCAGCCACTCGGTATGGCGGTGGTCGGCGGCCTGCTGCTGTCGCAATTCCTGACTCTCTACCTGACGCCGGTGGTCTATCTGTACCTGGACCGCTTCTCACGTGACAGTCAGCGGAAGGAGATGGCGGCCGTCGAGTCGGCAACGTGATTGCCGGCGGACTGGCCAGCACGTGATTACGGCGCATTTCTCGCCAAGGGGATGACTCCGCGGTCGAAGCCGTGCAGACTCGTTCGACCGGGAACAACCTGGGAACTAAAGTCGGGAGAGGCGCAGATCTGATCTGTTTAGACAGGATTCGTCAGGCAGGCATGTAGCCCGCTCAACCGCTCACGATTGTGCCCGCAGCGTGGCGGTAAACGTGATTTCCAGACTTTCCGGCAGCTGAAAACGAATGAAAATTCGATGCAGCGCCGCCGCGTTGATTCGGTCGCAGCTTTGCTTGAAACGTATGCCCAGTGACTGGCCATAGGCCACCAGCGTGGCGAAGGCGAAGCGCCAGCGTTGCGCCTCGGCCAGACGCTCGAGCAGTTCCTCCTCGTTGCTGATCGCCACGCCTGCCTGCTTCAAGGAATCGACGAATTCCTCAACTGGCTCCTCGCGAACTTCTTTCATTTCACTCTCCTGATGGGCGCTGGTGCTTTGTTGTTTTATGAAACAGCGATGTCAGCATAACGTCAGCCGTTAACACGGGTTGACAAGCGCCATTTCCGTCCCCGGCAGATTGGCAACGAATCCAGCACACTTACATTGCAATCAATACTTTCCAGTAAATTAACTTGAAATTGCAGGGCGATCACATGAATCTTAGCCAAGACCGAGGAGTTCGCTGCGGAAATGGTCGGCAGTGGCGGCGACCAGGCGCTGGACGTCGAGAGCGCCTTGGCGTCTGACGGATGCAATATGCAAGAGATTCAAGACGAATTGACGTAGTACGGCCCAATGATGAGCCACGTGTTGCGTCAGCACACGCCTCTGGTCATCGCCAAAGACGACCGCCATGCACCCGTACAGCCTGTACGCGACGCGCCCGTGTTGGCAGACCGTCCGATTCATTCGTTGCGCATCGGGTGGCAAACGACGACCACCGGCCAGTGTCTCACAAGCAATGCAACTGACTCATCGACGCATGCACCAGGCCAAGCGTCGAGAGAGAAGAGCGGTGACTTATCCGTCAGTTCAGTGGCAGAGGTAACATTCCCCTGCCTCGTCTGCAATCCGTCAGCCTTGCGCTCGCCCCAGGATAGAGTCATCCAGGACCGGATTGCCAAATGAAACGTCATATCGATACTTTGATCGCCGCTGTCGGCGCCTATTCTGGCGCCTTGACCTGGATAGCCGTTTTCAGTGAAGGACGCGATAATGACGATGTCGATCAGGCAGCAACGATCGCCATTGCCGCGGCCGGTCTGCAATTGCTCGTGCGCCGCGTCTCGAAAAAGGAACAGCCTTGAGGGAAGATAAATGAACAAGAAACTGCTTTGGCTGTTGCCCTTGCTTGCGGTCCTGGGAGGACTAGGCTACTGGTTCCATGGCCGAAGCGGCGAGACGTCAGCGCAGCCGCCCGCGGCGAAGCGTTCGGAGCGGGAAGGTCGGCCGTTGCCCGTACAGGCAGCGGCGGCCAGACGAGGCGATATCGACGTCACCATCGATGCCCTGGGTACGGTGACGGCGCGCAACACCGCCGTCGTCAAAGCCCGGGTCGCCGGACAACTCGTCCGGATCGCTTTCCGTGAAGGACAGGTCGTCAAGGCAGGCGAAACGCTGGCCGAGATTGACCCGCGCCCCTTTCAGACGCAGCTCGACCAGGCGGACGGGCAACTGGCGCGTGACAAGGCGATGTTGGCCAACGCCCGCGTCGACCTGGATCGCTATCGCGGATTGCTGAAGAAAGACTCGATCGCCAGCCAGCAGGTCGATAACCAGGAATGGCTGGTACGCCAATACGAGGGCACGGTCAAGAACGACCAGGGCGTGGCGGACAATGCCCGGCTGCAGCTCTCCTTCACCCGCATCACGGCGCCGTTGTCCGGGCGTCTCGGACTGCGCCAGGTCGACGTCGGCAATTTCGTGCAGACCAGCGATCCGAACGGTATCGTCGTCATGACTCAGACACAGCCGATCAACATCGTCTTTGCCATTCCGTCCGACAAGCTGGCAACCGTGACCGAACGCCTGCGTGCCGGGAATACCCTGAGCGTCGATGCCTTCGACCGATCCGGAACGCTTCGGCTCGCCAGCGGCAGGCTTCTGACGGTAGACAACCAGATGGATGTCACCACCGGCACGGTCAAGCTCAAAGCCGAATTCGCCAATGATGACGACAAGCTCTTTCCGAATCAGTTCGTCAACGTCCGCTTGCGTGTCGAAACGCGGCGCGACGCGCTTCTGGCCCCTGTGGCCGCCATCCAGCGCGGCAGCAAGGGAACATTCATGTATGTGATTGGCGAGGACAAGACCATCACGGCGCAGGCGGTGACCCTGGGGCCGACGGCGGGCGACAACGTGGCCGTGGACAACGGTCTGACTGGCGGCGAGCGTCTGGTCATCGACGGTGCCGACAAGCTGCGTGACGGTGCCCGGGTCGAGATCGCTGTTCCCGGCGCAGGCAAAGGCGAGGCGAATGCCCCTGCCGGTCCGGCGCGTGCGCAAGAAAAGGTTTCGCCGGAAGACAGGCAGAAGCGTTGGGCCGACTTGAACGCGCGCATTGAACGCGGCGAGTTCGGGGAGGAAATCAAAAAGCTGCCGGAGGAAGAGCGCCGCAAACGCCTGCGTGATCTGATACGGGAAGGACAAGCTCCGCGAAGCGGTAACGCGCAATGAACCCGTCGCGTCTATTCATCTTGCGGCCGGTAGCCACCTCGCTGCTGATGATGGCGATCCTGCTGGCCGGATTGGTGGCGTATCGGCTACTGCCGATCTCGGCATTGCCCGAAGTCGATTACCCGACCATCCAGGTCACGACGCTCTACCCGGGCGGCAGTCCGGAAGTCATGACTTCGTCGATCACGGCACCGCTGGAAAGACAGTTTGGCCAGATGCCGGGATTGAAGCAGATGTCTTCAGCCAGTTCGGGCGGTGCGTCGGTCATCACCCTGCAGTTCAATCTGACCCTGAGTCTCGACATCGCCGAACAGCAGGTGCAGGCGGCGATCAATGCGGCCAGTTCCTTTTTGCCCACCGATCTGCCGATGCCACCCGTTTATAGCAAGGTCAACCCGGCCGATGCGCCGATCATCGCGCTGGCGATCACCTCCGAGACGCTGCCGTTGCCAAAGATCGAGGATCTGGTCGATACGCGACTGGCACAGAAGCTTTCCCAGCTCCCGGGAGTGGGGCTGGTCAGCATCGGCGGCGGCCAGCGTCCCGCCGTGCGCATCCAGGCCAACCCCGTCGCACTGGCTGCCCAGGGGCTGAACCTGGATGATCTGCGCACGGCCATCGGCAGTGCCAACGTCAACATGGCCAAGGGCAGCTTCGATGGCCCGTTGCGGGCGTCGACGCTGGATGCCAACGACCAGCTCAAGTCGGCCGGCGATTACCGTGACCTCGTCATCGCCTGGAAGAATGGCGCGCCCATCTTTCTGCGCGATGTCGCGGAGGTGGTCGACGGCGCCGAAAATTCCCGTCTGGCCGCCTGGGCCGGAAAAGCGCCGGCCATCATCCTCAACATCCAGCGCCAGCCGGGCGCCAACGTCATCCAGACGGTCGACGGCATCAAACAGTTGCTGCCGCAACTGAAGGCCGCTTTGCCGGGAACCGTCGATGTTTCCTTGCTCACCGACCGCACGACGACCATCCGGGCGTCGGTACACGACGTGCAGTTCGAACTGCTGCTGGCCGTGGCGCTGGTGATCATGGTGATTTTCGTCTTCCTGCGCAATGTTCCGGCGACATTGATTCCGGCCGCCGCCGTACCGTTGTCGCTGATCGGCACCTTCGGCGTGATGTACCTGGCCGGCTTTTCGATCAATAACCTGACCCTGATGGCGTTGACCATTGCCACCGGCTTCGTCGTGGACGACGCGATCGTCATGATCGAGAACATCTCCCGCTACGTCGAGGCCGGCGAGGCTCCACTCGAGGCCGCGCTCAAAGGCAGCCGGCAGATCGGCTTCACGATCATCTCGCTGACGTTCTCCCTGATCGCCGTGCTGATTCCACTGCTGTTCATGGGCGATGTGGTCGGTCGACTGTTCCGCGAATTTGCCATCACCCTGGCGGTTTCCATCCTGATCTCCGCCATCATCTCCCTGACGTTGACCCCGATGATGTGCGCCCGGCTGCTGCACCATACGCCCGAAGCCGCGCAGAGCCGTTTCTACCGTGTCAGCGGCCAATGGTTTGAACGCATCATCGCGCGCTACGGCGCCTTGTTGACCTGGGTATTGAATCGGCAGCGGAGCACATTATGGGTAGCGATCGCCACGCTGGTGCTGACGGTGCTGCTCTATGTCTTTGTGCCAAAAGGTTTTTTTCCGGTGCAGGATACCGGCGCAATCCAGGTCATCACCGAGGCGCCGCAGACCATCTCCTTTTCGGCCATGGCCGAGCGTCAGCAGGCGGTGGCCGACGTCATTCTGGCCGATGCAGAGGTGACGAGCCTGTCGTCGGTCATCGGTGTCGATGGAGCCAATGTCACGCTGAATAGCGGCCGCATGCTGGTCAATCTGAAAGCAAAGGACGAGCGCACTCTCGACGCGGGCGCCATCATCCGTCGCCTGCAAGACAAGCTCGAGGGCGTCGACGGCATCCGTGCCTACATGCAGCCCGTACAGGATCTGACCATCGAGGATCGCGTCAGCCGCACCCAATACCAGTTCAGCCTGCAGGATGCCAACGCCGCCGAGCTGGCGACGTGGGTGCCGAAGCTGGTCGAGCGTCTTGCTCAGTTGCCGGAATTGCGGGATGTCGCCAGCGACACTCAGGATCAGGGGCTGCAAGCGTATATCGAGATCGACCGTGCCGCTGCCGGCCGGCTGGGAATCACGACGGTAGCGATCGACAATACGCTGTACAACGCCTTCGGCCAGCGGCTGATCTCGACGATTTTCACTCAGTCCAATCTCTACCGCGTCGTTCTGGAGGTCAGTCCCAAGTTTCGCCAAAATCTTGCGGCGTTCGACGCCATCTACATCGTCACTCCCGGCGGCGGCCAGATCCCGTTGTCGACGGTGGCCCGGGTGGTCGAGAAACCCACCCAGCTGGCCATCAATCATATCGGGCAGTTTCCCGCGGCGACCATTTCCTTCAATCTGGCGCCGCGCGTGTCCCTGGGCGATGCGGTGACGGCGATACGTCAGGCCACGAGTGAACTGAAGCCGCCGCTCAGCCTGGAGAGCGGTTTTCAGGGAGCCGCCCAAGCCTTCCAGGCATCGCTGAATCACACCCTGCTGCTCATCCTGGCGGCCGTCATCACCATGTACATCGTCCTCGGCGTGCTTTACGAGAGCTTTATCCATCCGGTGACCATCCTGTCCACCTTGCCTTCGGCGGCGATCGGCGCCTTGCTGGCCTTGATGGTCTCGGGCAACGATCTCGGATTGATCGCCGTCATCGGCATCATCCTGCTGATTGGCATCGTCAAGAAAAACGCGATCATGATGGTCGACTTCGCACTCCAGGCGGAGCGTGAAGCAGGCAAATCCGCGCGCGAGGCGATTTACGAAGCCTGTCTGCTGCGCTTCCGGCCAATTCTGATGACGACCTTATCGGCCTTGCTGGGCGCTCTGCCGCTCATGCTCGGCAGCGGTGTCGGCTCGGAATTGCGCCATCCGCTGGGCATCACCATGGTCGGCGGGCTGCTGGTCAGCCAGCTATTGACCTTATTCACGACGCCGGTCATCTATCTGGCGTTTGACCGCCTGGCACGCAGACGGCGGCGATGAACATTTCGGCATTTTTCATCGACCGGCCGGTTGCGACCACGCTGCTGACCCTCGCCATCACCCTCGCCGGGGCGATGGCCTTCCGTCTGCTGGCGGTTGCGCCGCTGCCGCAAGTTGATTTTCCGACCATTTCGGTGCAAGCCTCGTTGCCCGGTGCCAGCCCGGACACCATGGCCGCCACGGTGGCGACGCCGCTGGAACGCTCTCTGGGCGTCATCGCCGGTGTGACGGAAATCACCTCCAGCAGTTCACTCGGCAATACGCGGGTCACGCTGCAATTCGATCTGTCGCGCAATATCGACGGGGCAGCCCGCGACGTCCAGGCGGCGCTCAATGCGGCGCGCGCGCTGCTGCCCAGCGGCTTGCCGAGCAATCCGACCTATCGCAAGGTCAACCCGGCCGAAGCACCGATCATGATCCTGTCGCTGACTTCGGCAACACATTCGCGCGCCCGGATGTACGACGCGGCTTCGACCATCCTGGCGCAGAAAATTTCCCAGATCGACGGCATCGGTCAGGTGACGGTCGGCGGCGCCTCCCTGCCGGCCGTCCGTGTTGAACTCGATCCGCCGGCCATGAACGCGATGGGCATCGGCCCGGAGGACGTCCGCCGGGCGATCATCGCCACGAACGCCAATCGACCCAAGGGCAGTATCGAGGATGGCGAACGCCATTGGCAACTGACCGCCAACGACCAAGCCAGGACGGCCGCCGACTACCGGCCGGTGATCGTCAGTTGGCGCAACGGGGCTGCCGTGCGCATCGCCGACGTGGGGCGCGTCGAGGATTCGATGCAGGATGTGCGCAACGCCGGATTGGTCAATGGCCAGCCGGCAGTGATGCTCATCCTCAACCGACAGCCTGGGGCGAACATCATCGATACGGTCGACCGTGTCAATGCCATGTTGCCGAGCCTGCGCGCTTCCATTCCCGGCGCGATGGACCTCGGCGTGGTCATGGACCGCACGCCGACGATTCGCGCCGCGCTGCGCGAAGTCGAACGCACGCTGTTCATTTCGGTCTTCCTGGTGGTGCTGGTGGTGCTGCTGTTTCTGCGCAACGGGCGGGCGGCGCTGGTGCCGAGCATAGTGGTACCGGTATCGCTGGTCGGCACCTTCGCCTTCATGTATCTCAGCGGCTACAGTCTGAACACCCTGTCGATGATGGCGTTGATCATCGCCACCGGATTCGTCGTAGACGACGCCGTGGTGGTCGTGGAAAACGTCTCACGCCACATCGAGGAAGGCATGGCGCCGCGTGCAGCCGCCCTGCAAGGCGCGCGCGAAGTCGGTTTCACCGTCCTGTCGATGAGCTTCTCGCTGATCGCGGTCTTCATTCCCATTCTGATGATGGGCGGCATCATCGGTCGGCTGTTCCGCGAATTCGCCGTGACGCTCTCCGTTTCCATCCTGATCTCGCTGCTACTGTCGCTGACCACGACGCCGATGATGTGCGCACGCCTGCTCAGGCCGCGTGACGAGCGAGCGCCAGGACGTTTCTTCCGTAGCAGCGAGCAGGCCTTTGCCGCCCTGCAGCGGGCTTACGAGATCACGCTCGACTGGAGTCTGGCGCACAGTCGTCTGATGCTGTTGATTCTGGCAGCGACGATCGGCTGCAACATCTACCTCTATGGCATCGTTCCCAAGGGTTTCTTTCCGCAACAGGACGTTGGACGGCTGATGGGCAGCATCCAGGCCGATCAGAGCATTTCCTTTCAGGCCATGCAGGAGAAGCTGAAAAACTATGTCGATATCGTGCGTGCCGACCCGGCCGTCGAGAACGTCGCCGCCTTCACTGGCGGCGGCCAGCGCAACGCCGGCATGCTGTTCGTGTCGCTGAAACCGCTGGCGGAACGACAGATTTCATCAGATCAGGTCATTGCCCGCCTGCGGCCCAAGCTTGCCCGCGAACCGGGTGCCAGCCTGATTTTGCAAGCCCAGCAGGATGTGCGCGTCGGCGGACGGGCCGGCAACGCACAATTTCAGTTCACGTTGCAGGCCGACAACAACGACGAACTGCGGGCATGGGAACCGCGCATACGGCAGGCGCTGAGCAAACTGCCACAACTGACCGACGTCAATACCGACCAGCAGGACAAGGGTTTGCAGACCAGTCTGGTCGTCGACCGCTCGGCCATCAGCCGGCTCGGCATTGCCATGCAAGCCGTCGATGCCACACTCAGTGACCTTTTCGGCCAGCGTCAGGTGTCGACCATCTACAACCCGCTCAATCAATACCAGGTCGTGATGGAAGCGGCGCCGGCATACTGGCAGAGTCCTCAGGCATTGAACGATGTCTATCTCGTCACGGTGAACAACAAAGGCGCCACGGTCACTGTTCCCCTATCCGCCGTCGCACGCTGGGAACCGACTTCGACGCCGCTGGCCGTCAATCATCAGGGCCAGTTCGCCGCCTCGACCATTTCCTTCAACCTGCCGCTTGGCGTTCCGCTTTCCGACGCGACGCGAGCGATTGACGATGCCCTGCAGCAACTCGGCGTTCCCGTCACCATCCATGGCAGTTTCCAGGGTACCGCCAGGACCTTCCAGGAATCCCTCAAGACGCAGCCATTGCTCATACTGGCGGCACTGATCACGGTTTATCTGGTTCTCGGCATTCTCTACGAAAGCCTGATCCATCCGCTGACGATCCTGTCCACCCTGCCATCGGCTGGCGTCGGGGCGATTCTGGCCCTGCTGGCCTTCGACACGGAATTTTCCATCATTGCCCTGATCGGGGTCATCCTGTTGATCGGCATCGTCAAGAAGAACGCGATCATGATGATCGACTTCGCCATCGATGCCGAACGGCGGGAAAGGCTTTCGCCGCATGCAGCCATTCGCCGGGCCTGCCTGCTGCGTTTCCGCCCGATCATGATGACGACGATGGCCGCTTTGTTCGGTGCCGTTCCGCTGGCGATCGGTCTGTCGGACGGGGCTGAATTCCGTCGTCCCTTAGGCATCTCGATCGTCGGCGGCCTGATTCTGAGCCAACTGCTGACCCTCTACACGACGCCGGTGGTTTATCTCTATCTCGACCGATGCCGTCTGTGGTTCGTCCAGCGCAACGGCAAATCGCCGCGCGCTGACCGGACAAGCAGCCCATTGCCTCCTGGAGTTCGATCATGAAACGACTCGCGCCGTCATTGTTGTCGATCACGCTGTGGCTGACCGGCTGTGCCGTGGGTCCGGATTATCACCTCCCGGAGGTCGCGATACCCGGCGCATTCAAGGAGGCCGGCGACTGGAAACCCGCCACGCCGAAGGATGAAGAGACTCGCGGCAATTGGTGGGAAATTTACGATGACGCCGAACTGAACGCATTGGTCAGTCAGATCCGGATTTCGAACCAGAACGTGGCCGCCGCCGCCGCCCAGTACCGACAGGCGATGGCCCTGCTCGGCGGTGCGCGAGCCGCCTACTACCCGACGGTTGGCGTAAACCTGTCCGCTACCCGTTCCCAGTCGATCGCCACCAATAGTCCGGGCGCCAGCAGCAACAGTGCCATTCCCATCAACCACACGCTGAAACTTGCTTTCAGCGCCAGTTGGGAGCCCGATCTCTGGGGACAGATCGCCCGCAACGTCGAAGCGAACCAGGCATCGGTTCAGGCGAGTCAGGCCGACCTGCAATCGGCGCTGCTTTCCGCTCAGGCGACGCTGGTGCAGACCTATTGCCAGTTACGCGCGACCGACGCCCTGAAATCCCTGCTCGACCAGACGGTGACTGTCTACGAGCGCTCCTTGGCCATTACGCGCAATCGTTACGCTGCCGGAGTCGCCGCTCGTGTCGATGTGGCGCAGGCAGAGAGCCAACTGAAGACCACCCAGGCTCAATCGATCGACCTCGGAATCCAGCGGGCCAGGTACGAGCACGCCATTGCCGTACTGATCGGCAAACCTCCAGCCGATTTGTCGATCAGGCCAACTGCCGCGCTGCCCAAATTGCCATCGATACCGCTGTCCATACCCTCCTCACTGCTCGAGCGCCGGCCGGACATTGCCGCTGCCGAGCGGAGAATCGCCGTGGCGAATGCCCAGATCGGCGTTGCACAAGCGGCCTTCTTCCCGGCGATCAGCCTCAACGGAAACGGTGGCTATCAGAACTCGAGCTTGTTTAATTTGCTCACCTTGCCGAATCGCTTCTGGTCCATTGGCCCGGCACTGGCGCTGAGCCTGTTCGACGGTGGCGCGCGTCTGGCGCAGAAGGAAGGAGCCATTGCCGCTCACGACAAGGCTGTCGCCACCTATCGCCAGACCGTATTGGCTGCCTTCCAGGAAGTCGAAGACAATCTCATCGCTTTGCGTCTGCTTGCCGAGGAGGCAGCCGTGCAACAGGCGGCGATGCAAGCGGCTGAGGAAGCTTTGACTCTCACTGAAAATCAGTATCGCTCCGGAACGGTCAGCTATCTGAACGTAGTGATTGCGCAGGCCACGGCACTGACCGCACAACGCAACGCTCTTGACGTTGCCCAAAGCCGTCTGCTTGCCAGCGCCGACCTTTTGCAAGGATTGGGCGGCAACTGGCCGGTTTCAGTTGCCGGGCAGGAGAATGTTGTTACTAAGACGCAACGTCCGCTCGCGTCTGCCGAGGCGGGCAGTCGAGACGAAAGCCACCGGGCAACCGAAGGAAGTCGATGAATGACGGTATGACGCAAGGGATGCTGTCCGACTTCCCGGTCGGTCCAGAGGCTGTCGAGCGGCGATCAATTCGGCCATGCCTCCTTCAGTCGCCAGTTCTGGCTCGCGCCATGAAGCGATCGCTTGGATCGGGCTGGCCCCGACGTCACGCGCTCGTTTTCCTGCAACTTCCACAAAACACTTCCTGCAAGGTCATTTGAAATCCTGCCTGAAACCCGGGGCAATCCCCAGCGGCGCGTCCGGCGCGTCGGGCAACAATCAGGCGGATGATTGCAAAGCCGCCAGTTCCTCCTCGTCAAAGCCGGCGGCACGCCGAGCTTCCAGGTTGAACGGGCCGCGCAACCTGGGCGCCGCGTACTGCACTGCCAGGCTGGCGTAAGTTGCCACCGGGTCCAAGCCGCGTTGCGCACAGAGAAATCTGTACCACTGGTTGCCGACGGCGACGTGCCCGATTTCATCGCGCAGGATGATGTCGAGTATGTCTGCTGCCCGACGATCACCGACCTGCTTCAGTTTGTCGCGGATCGGCACAGCGGCGTCCAGACCACGCGCTTCGAGCGTCCGGGGAACCAGCGCCAGCCTGGCCAACAGATCCTGACTGGTTTTGCCGGCCATTTCCCAAAGTCCATTGTGTGCCGGAAAATCACCATAGCGAAATCCCAGGGCATGCAGATGGTCGCTCAGCAGTCGAAAATGACTCGCCTCCTCCTGCGCGATTCTGATCCAGTCGCGGTAGAACTGCTCCGGCATTGCCGGAAATCGCCAGACGATGTCCAGACCGAGATCGATCGCATTCAGCTCGATATGCGCCAGGGCATGAATGAGAACTGCCCGCCCCTCGCTGGAAGCCATCGAACGTTTGCGCAGTTGTGAAGGCGGCACGAGCGGCGGCAGGCTTTCTCTGCCCGGAATGACTGTCTCGGGAATCAACACAATCTGTGTGTCGATCGGTTCGGCCATGTCGATCGCTTCCGTCGCTCGCAGTTTTCCGGCGTAAGTCGGTAGGGAAATGGCCGCCAATGCACTTGATCTGAGCATGTCGCGAAAAATTCCTGAAAACGTGAGTTTGCCACGACCCGGACGATGTGACGGCGGATATGACCAGCCTCGCGGATACAGTGCGTGTTCCCGACTCGTCTGGGCAAGACATTACAAGAAGTCCACAATACGCTGCAGCCAGATCAAAGTCGGCACCAAAGGCGTCCGATGTGTCGTCTGTCTGTAACGAAAAACGCGATTGGATGGCTGGTTTTGCCTTTCGGGGATGGACGAATGACGGCTGTTCGCCAATAATTGCACGTTCTCAGCAAACACACCTCAAGTTTGCGAAGTCGGCACAATCGATTGGCGAGGCCCGGAATGCGCTATCAAGTTTTCATGGAAGAAGAGGAAGGCTCCGACGGAGCGGGTGATTTGGGGAATTTCGACAATCTCGACGACGTTTGGGAATTCATCCGCCACCGTCTGCCCACCGGCGTATTCAGCAACCGTCGTCTGGTCTGGATCAAGGATAACGAAGCCGAAAGTCATGTTTCGTTCTCATTGACCGCCGACTTGTGGTCGCAACATTGTGAAACCCCCCTGGCTTTCGCCCGCTGTTTCAAAATGTTTTTCTCTTTCAAGGATCAATAGCTTACTTGCTGGCGATCCATCCCGGCCAATCTTGCTGCAAGCAGTTAAATCAAAGAGCAGGCACGAACTGTCGATGTGCGTTGTTGCCCTCCCATCCGCCAGGCGGAGGAAAGCGGCAAATGCTAGAATCAACCCTACTGACATCCAGGAAAGTGGCCCCTCCCTGAACGGGAATGTCAGGCATGGACAAAATATCGCCACGCCAGGAGCAGCAAGCCATGGCTGAAGACAGTCAGTTTTTTCGCCCGGTCAAGGATTATTGCCAGCGGGCAGTCATTAGTTGCGAACCGGACGATTCACTGGTCACAGTCGCCGGAACGATGCGCGAAAAGAACATTTCCAGCGTTCTGGTCAATGAGGGCAGAGTGCCGATCGGCATATTCACCGACCGCGATCTACGCAACAAGGTGATTGCCCAAGGTATCGACCCGAAGACGCTGAACGTGCGCGCGATCATGCACAGCCCGTTGACGACGATCAGCGAGCATGCGCCGCTCTACGAAGCCCTGTACCGCATGTCACGCGAAGGGATACACCGCCTGGCGGTGGTCGATGGCAAAGGCAAGCTGAGCGGTATCATCACCGACGGCGACATTCTCCGCTTGCAGGCGTATTCGCCTCAACAACTGGTCCTGGATATCGAACGGGCACGTGACCAGGACGAATTGAAAGCCGTGTATGGCCGCATCCAGGGTCTGGTGCTGCACCTGACCAGCAGCGGCACCGGCACGCGCGAGATGGTGCGCTTGATCGCCCATCTCAACGACCAGATCCTGCTTCGTCTGATCGCCTTGCTGCGCCAACAACGTTTTGCCGATCTGCCCGAACGTTTTGCTTTTGTCGTCCTCGGCAGTGAAGGACGAGGCGAACAGACGCTGCTTACCGACCAAGACAACGCCATCGTCTATGCCGATGAGATCGACGCCGGGCAAATCCACCGGATCGAGCGATTTTCCGAAGAACTGATCGCCTCGTTGATTGCCATCGGCATTCCGCCCTGTCCGGGTGGGATCATGGCCAACAATCAGGAATGGCGGCGCAGTCTGGGACAATGGACTGAGCAGTTGAATAACTGGCTGCGTACCCCGAGTCCGGCGCATGTCCTGAGTTGTGGCACCTTCGTCGATATCCGCACCATCTACGGCGATCCGAGCTTCGAACATCAGCTGAAGAAACAGCTCTACGAACACGTCAAACGCGACAAGTTGTTCCTGATGCGCATGGTCGAGAACACCTTGTGTTTCGTGCCGCCGATTGGCTGGTTCGGCAAGATCAAGGGTGAGAAGGACGGTGCGCATTCGGGAATGCTCGAGATCAAGAAGGCCGGCATTTTTGCCATTTCCGAAGGCATCAAGGCGCTGGCCATCCAGGCCGGCAAATTGAAAGGCAGCACACACCAACGCCTCGAAGCCCTGGTCAAGGACAAGGTGGTCAACAAGAAAATGGCTGACACGATCGCCGAGAGCTTCGACTTTCTGGTCCTGATGCGCTTGCGCGGCCAAGTCGAAGCGGTCAGCGAAGGCCGTAAACCCGACAACTACATTCCGCTCGAACGGCTGAACATGATGGAAATCGGGCGCTTGCAGATTGCCTTGAAGGGGGTGGAGAAGTTTCAGGAATTCATCAAGGTGCACTTCAAGTTGCACCTGCTGCGTTGAGCGTACCGACGTTGCCGGTACCAGGATCTGCGCCAGTCCAGGCTAAGCAACAGGATTGGCGTCAACGGCGGACGAACGACCGCGCAGACGGCTGACGGCTTAGGGAAGCGCTGAATAAAAATGTGGCTATATGCATTCTGAGGTTGGAAATCGAAAATTTCTCAGTCCAGACTGCCTGATTC
>CAYRXO010000067.1:0-16784 GCA_964428215.1 uncultured Candidatus Accumulibacter sp.
ATAGCTTGCCAGCATTCCCGGCCGGATCACGCTCTCCAACTGAGATTTCTAGGTTGATGAGGGAGGGCAGGCGAAAGCCTGTCCTCTACTCTACCTTGCTTTCGTGTTGAAATTCCTCGTCGTTGGGATTCAGATGCGGCGCGCAGCCAGTCTGCGTACTACCGCCAGCAGGCAGTCGATCTCCTCGGTAGTGTTGTAGAACGCGAAGGACGGTCGCACCGTCGCCTCCAGGCCGAAGCGGCGCAGGATAGGCTGTGCACAATGATGTCCGGTGCGCACGGCGATGCCCTCATCGTTGAGCGCGCGGCCGACTTCTTCAGTGCTGTAGCCGTCGAGAACGAAGGACGCGACGCTCGCCTTCTCGGCCGAGGTGCCGATCAGGCGCACGCCGCGGATTGCCGCGAGGCGGGATCTCGCGTAGTCGAGCAGGTGATACTCGTAGGTGGCGATCGCCGATAGGCCGATACGCTCGACGTATTCGAGCGCGCTCGCCAAGCCGGCTGCATCGGCGATATTGCCGGTGCCGGCCTCGAACCGCGCCGGTGGTCCCTGATAGACCGTATGTTCGAAGGTCACGTCCTGGATCATGTTGCCGCCGCCCTGCCACGGCGGCATCTTCTCTAGGATTTCTCGCTTGGCGTACACCGCGCCGATACCTGTGGGGCCGTAGATCTTGTGGCCCGAGAAAACGAAGAAATCGATGTCCGTAGCGCGTACGTTGACCGCGAGGTGCGCAACCGACTGCGCACCGTCGACAAGGACGCGTGCGCCGGCTGCGTGCGCCGCCGCGACGATCTCCGGAATAGGCGTCACTGTCCCCAGTGCATTCGACACTTGGGTCACCGCGACGAGTTGGGTCTTGTCGTTGAGCAAGCCCTGCAAGGCATCGAGCTGTAACTGGCCGGCGTCATCCACCGGGATCACTCGCAAGTGCGCGCCTTTGCGTTGGGCAAGCTGCTGCCAGGGCACGATGTTGGCGTGATGTTCGAGATGCGACACCAGGATCTCGTCGCCAGCTTCGATGTTGGCATCACCCCAGCTTTGGGCGATGAGATTGATTCCTTCCGTCGTGCCACGCACAAAGATGATCTCGCGCGGGTCTGCGGCGCCAATGAAGCGCTGCACGGTTTCGCGTGCATTCTCGTAGGCGTCGGTCGCCCGTGCTGCCAGCGCGTGTGCCGCACGATGGATGTTGGAATTCTCGTGGGTGTAGAAATGCGCCAGACGGTCGATGACCGCTTGCGGTTTCTGCGTCGTCGCCGCGTTGTCGAACCAGATGAGCGGCTTGCCATTGACGCGCTCCTGCAGGATGGGGAAGTCGCGGCGCAGCCCGCGCACGTCAAGCGCTGGAGAGGTGTCGCGCGTGCTTCCACGCTTGTCGGCAAACGTTGTCGCCGGCGCGAAATCGAGAAAATAGAACTCTGGCGCACCTGTCAGGCTCCGGTCCGGGGCTTCCGCGGCCAACGAAGGTGTGGGCATGTGGGTGGCCGGTGCGAGTGCTGTCGGCATGTCCCGCACTAGGCCTGTGGCCGCGAGCGGCGAATCCAGCACCGCCGAGAATTGTCCCAGCCGCGGCAGCGGCAGGCTGAAGGGCATCGTCTGCGCCAATGCGCTCGGTTCGCGCGCGGGCGTGCTGCCGGCCACCAGCGAGGCCGGCGGACGGCTCCCTGCGGGCTCCTGTCCCGGCACAATGCGCAGAAACTCGCTTGCCCAACGCGCCAATATTTCAGCATCGGGCAGGCCGGCAGGATTATTTGTAGGTGTTGGGGTATTCATGGTACTTGGCTACCTCCACGTCTTCGAGCACGGCCAGGGCATCGGTTGTAAGGACGGCCAGTGAGCAGTACAGCGAGATCAGGTACGAGGCGATGGCGTTGCGGTTGATGCCCATGAATCGCACCGACAAGCCGGGGCTTTGCTCGCCCGCGACGCCCGGCTGGAACAGTCCCACCACACCCTGACGCTTTTCGCCGACACGCAGCAGCAGGATCTTGCTCTTGCCGCCATCGACCAGAATCTTGTCCGACGGCACCAGCGGGATACCGCGCCAGGTGATGAATTGCGATCCGAATAGCGAGGCGGTCGGCGGCGGCACGCCACGGCGCGTGCATTCACGCCCGAAGGCGGCGATGGTGAGCGGATGCGCGAGAAAGAACGCGGGTTCCTTCCACACCTTGGTCAACAGATCGTCCAGGTCGTCGGGCGTCGGGGCGCCGTTCAGCGTCGAGATGCGCTGCTCATCGGCGACGTTGGCCAGCAACCCGTAGTCGGGGTTGTTGATGAGTTCCGATTCCTGGCGTTCCTTGATGGTCTCGATGGTCAGGCGCAACTGTTCCTTGATCTGATCGTGCGGGCTGCTGTAGAGGTCGGAGACGCGCGTGTGCACGTCGAGGATGGTGGTCACCGCGTTGAGGAAGTATTCGCGCGGGTGCTCGTCGTAATCGACGAAGGTCTGCGGCAGTTCCGCCTCGTCGCGCTGCGAGCACGCGACCCGCACGTCGCACGGGTTTGCTACCGTGTTCACCCGATAGATGCCGGCTTCGACAGGCAGCCATTGCAGAAAATGCGTCAGCCAGCGCGGCGTGATGGTGGAAAGCTGCGCCACTGTCTTGGTGGCGTTGGCGAGTTGCCGCGCGGCATCGTCCGATAACGCGGTCTGAGCTTCGTGGAGTTGGGTCATCAAAATTCCTATGGGTGAGATTGATTCAGATACCGTCGCCAACGCCGGTCACGGCGGCATATTGCACGCCGGCCTGGGTGACGATGCTGTGCGGCGGAACGGAGTGGGTCAGCCAGACGTTGCCGCCGATGGATGAGCCTTGTCCGACGGTAATGCGTCCGAGGATGGTGGCGCCGGCATAAACCACCACGTCGTCTTCGAGGATCGGATGGCGCGGTTCGCCCTTCTCCAGGGCGCCGGATGCACCGACCGTGAAGCGGCGCGCGCCGAGCGTGACCGCTTGGTAAAGGCGCACGTTCTCGCCGATAACCGCGGTTTCGCCGATGACGATGCCGGTGCCGTGGTCGATGAAGAAGCCTGTGCCGATCCGGGCACCGGGATGGATGTCGATGCCGGTGCGCGAATGGGCGATCTCTGCCAGCATGCGCGCGACAACCGGGGCGCCGCGCCGGTAGATGGCGTGGGCGAGGCGATGATGAATAACCGCCAGAACGCCGGGATAGCACAGCAGTACCTCGTCGGCGCTGTGCGCTGCCGGATCGCCGAGGTAGGCTGCTTCAACATCCTGGTCCAGACGCACACGCAGTGACGGCAGTTCCTCCGCAAATGCTTGCACGATGTCGGCGGCTTCGGCCTGAACGGCCAGATGTAGGTTGTCCACTGAACGGCCGCGCAGTTCCAGCGTGATCTGCTGATAGAGCCCATTGAGTGCCGCCACGAGCGTATGGCCGACGTAGAAATCCTCTGACTCGCGGCGCAGGTCGGTCGGCCCCAGACGCATCGGAAACAGCGCACCACATAGACCGGCGGCAATCTCGCGCAATGCGGCAGGGGACGGAAATTCGCGGTTGCCGAATTCCTGGCGCCGCTGGCGTGCGGTGCGCCATTCGTTGCGCGCGTCGCGTAGTTCCGCGACAACCCGCTCGACACCCCAGTGGTTAGCGGGCTCGATACTCGTTACCGCGGCAAGGGTCGCTTTCATGCCGGCAATCCGGACGTGTCGAAGATGCCTTCGAACAACACTGAGCTAAGGTACCGCTCACCGGAGTCGGGAAGGATGACGACAATGGTCTTGCCGGCATTTTCCGCGCACTGCGCTAGGCGTGCCGCCACAGCCGCGGCGGCACCGCTCGAGATGCCGGAGAGGATGCCTTCCTCGCGCGCTAGGCGTCGGGCGTAGAGCACTGCGTCCTCGTTGCTGACCTGCTCGATGGCATCCACCAGCGAGAGGTCGAGGACGTCCGGCACGAAGCCGGCGCCGATGCCCTGAATCTTGTGCGGGCCGGGCTGGCGCAGCTGCCCTGCGCGCGCCTGGGTCAGCACGGGGCTGGCTGACGGCTCGACGGCGACTGAATGCAAGGCCTTGTTGCGCAATTTCTCAAAGTAGCGCGAAACGCCCGTGATCGTGCCGCCTGTGCCGACGCCAGAAACAAAGATATCGACATTGCCATCGGTGTCGTCCCAGATTTCCGGGCCGGTCGTCGCCTCGTGGATGGCCGGGTTCGACGGGTTCTTGAACTGCTGGAGCAGCACATAGCGCGCGGGGTCAATTGCGGCGATCTCTTCGGCCTTCGCCACCGCGCCGCTCATGCCCTTGGGCCCCTCCGTCAGCACGAGCTTGGCGCCGAGCGCCGTAAGAATCTTGCGCCGTTCCAGGCTCATGGTCTCGGGCATGGTCAAGGTCAGCGGAATGCCCTTGGCGGCGGCAACGAAGGCCAGCGCGATGCCGGTGTTGCCGCTGGTGGGTTCGACGAGTTCCTTGCCGAGGCCGAGCAGGCCGCGGCGCTCGGCGTCGGCGATCATGGCTGCGCCGATGCGGCACTTCACCGAATAGGCCGGGTTGCGGCCCTCGATCTTAGCCAGGACGGTCGTCTGGGCACCGTCGATGATGCGGTTGAGGCGAACCAGCGGCGTACGGCCAATGGATTGAGAGTTGTCGGCGAACCAATGCGACATGGTGAATTCTCCGTGGGTAATGTCAATCTTGGATCCAGGGCAAGCCGGCGCGGCGCCAACCGTTTAGTTGCCCGCGGCGCTGGTCGGCGTCGAGATCACCCTCGAAACCTTCGTCGATGTTGAAAACATGGGCGAAGCCGGATTTGGTCGCAGCCTCCGCAGCCGCTGCTGATCGCTTGCCGCTGCGGCAGAGCAGGAGCAATGGCGCGGATTTCCCGGCGACGCTCTCAAGGCCGCGCAGAAAGCGCGGGTTGCGGGTGAGGGACAATCCTGTCATCCAGGGAACGTGCCTGCTGCCGGGCACTTGTCCGACGAACTTGAGTTCCTCGGCGCTGCGCACGTCGATGAGCAAGGCAGCATTGCGACTAAACAAGGCCCAGGCCTCGTCGGGCGTCACGCTGCCGGCGAAAGGGAGTGCCGCAGCTACAGCGCGTTGTTTCGCTGCGATCAGGGTCTGCACGAGTTCGGCCTCAGGTTCTGGGGCTGATGGTATTCCCTGGGGAGGATGGGAAAGGGCATGAATGGCTGTACGGGACATGATTCGAGCTCCGAGACTGTTGGAGGCCTTGGCAAGCACTCCGTTGGACGAGCAACGAATTTAGCAACCGCGCATTCTTATGAGAACGACGAATATTTCAGATCGATATATGGATCGGTGATATGAGAACGCCGGGGAACCTGAGCCGCTGATGCGCTGGATCGACGAACTGGGTTTGGGGCACCCCTTTGCTGCACATTTTGTTAGCTGGTTTTAGCGTACGATTTTTTCCGTTTCGTGATCTGCCCCGGTTAACTGCGCAATCGCGCCAGCAGCCCGGAACGGCGCAGGCTGCGTTTGGCGCAGGCGTCGATCAGCAGCTGCCGGCTGGCGGCGATGCTGACCTGCTGCGCGGCGCGGGTGATGCCGGTATAAAGCAGTTCGCGCGTCAGCAGGCTCTCGCCCTGGCCGGCCTCCGGCAGCAGCAGGAGCAGCGAAGCGAATTCGGAGCCTTGCGATTTGTGCACGGTGATGGCGAAAGCGGTTTCGTGTTCGGGCAGGCGGGCTGGCGCGATACGCCGGAATCGTCCGTCCGCTGCGGGGAAGCAGACGCTCAGTTCACCATTTTCGTCGGGCAGGCACAGGCCGACGTCGCCGTTGAACAGGCGTTGCAGAGGATCGTTGCGCAGCACCATCACCGGTCGTCCCGGATACCATGGCGAGTGGGGTGATGATGCGTCGGAGAGGGAACTGGGCGCCGCACTGGCGAGCCGCTGATGCAACTGGTTTTCGAGCCAGCGATTGACCGCCACGACGCCGCGGGCGCCTGCGCGCAGCGCGCAGAGGACGCGGAAGCGGTCGAAGGCGGCAAAAATCGCTCGTTCGCCGTCCGCTGCGTCGTTCTCCGCGAGCCGCAGCCGTTCGATGACGGCGTCGAAATAGGGCGCGTAGGCGTCGAGCATCGCCTGCCGCAGAGCGGCCGGCAAGCGGTCGCTGCCGGTGGGGACATGATCTTCCAGCCAGCGCAGCGAAGCGTCGTCGGCGCGCGCCAACCAGTCGCAGGCGGCGGCGCCGTGGCCGGCGTTGATCTCGGCGGCCAGACGGCCGATGCCGGAATTCTGGCTGAAACGGTGGCTTTCGTTCAGCCAGAGCACGCTGTCGGCGAGCGGGGTGGGGTAGAGCGGCGGTGGCGGGATGATCGCTGCCGGCGGCGTGCCGCTCAGCGCGGCGAGGTCGGCGACGCACGCCGCGCTCAGGGTCGGATCGGCCGACAGTTCGGCGAAAACGGCGCCGGCTTCGACGGCAGACAATTGATCCTTGTCGCCGAGCAGGATGACGCGCGCCTGCATCGGCACGGCATCGAACAGTTGGCAGGCGAGCGCCAGATCGAGCATCGACGCTTCGTCAACGATCAGCGTGTCGATCGGCAACAGGTTGTCGGCGTGGTGGCGGAAACGTCCGGGGGCGTCGCTGGCGCCGAGCAGACGATGCACGGTGTAGGCTTCGCGCGGCAATCGTTGCTGCAGTGTCATCGGCAGCGTGGCGGCGCTGTGGCGCAAGGCTTCGAGCATGCGCGCCGCCGCTTTGCCGGTCGGCGCGGCGAGCGCGACGCGCCGTTCCGGCTGTTCGTCGAGCAGACAGGCGAGCAGGGCGGCGATGCTGCGTGTCTTGCCGGTTCCCGGACCGCCGCTGATGATCGTCAGCCGGTTGCGCCAGGCCAGCGCGACGGCGAGCCGCTGCCAGTCGACGCGTTCGCCGAGTCGTGCCCGATTGGCGGCGAACAGTTGCGCCAGCCGATCGCCGATCGCCGCGTCTGCTGTCGGTGCGCTGCGGCCGGCGCGGCGGCGCAGATTGTCGGCCAGCCGCCGTTCGTAGGCGTAATAACGGTAGGGGTAGAGACGGCCGTCGTCGTCGAGCAGCAGCGGCTGGATCTTGCCGGCGGCCGCGTCCGTCACGCTGCTCACCCGTCCGCTGGCCAGCAGACGCTCGCGCAGGTACGCCGGCGGCAAATGTGGAAAGTGTGCCGTCAAATCATCGATATGCGCGCAGACGTGGCCAGCCTGCGTCGCCAGGCACGCCAGTCGGCCGGCGGCGGCGAGGATCGGCAAGGCGTCGGCCGGCGCGCCGCCAGCCTGTGCCCAGTCGCGCAGATGCACGGCGAGGCCGTCGGCGAGCCATTCGCCGGCCGTGTCGGGCCGCTGGGCGCCAGGCATCACGCGGCTCCTTGCAGCAAAACATCCAGCGAGGTGAGCGTCGCGTCGGCCGGTCGATGGAAGTAAACGCCGCAGGGCGACGCGTTCCCGGAGGCGTCGATGTCGAGCCACTGCGGGCGGACGCCGCGCACGAAGAGATAGAGCACGCCGCCGAAGTGGCGCGCCGGCGCGTAGTCGGCGATCCGCCGGCGCAGATGGCGTTGCAGCGCGACGCTGTAGAGCAGGTATTGCAAGTGGTAGCCATGCCAGTTCATCGCCGCTATCAAAGGCTGCTGGCCGTAGTCGGCCGGCTGTTGGCCGAGATGGTTCGACTTCCAGTCGATCAGGTAATAGCGGCCGTCCTGCTCGACGACGAGATCGATGAAGCCCTTTAGATAACCACTGAGCGGTTGGAAAGCGAGGCGCGGCACGGCGTAACCATGCTCCGCCAGCCAGGCGTTGAGCGCTGCCGGCGAGAGATTCGCTGTCGGCAGATTGAAAGCCAGTTCGACCAGCCGTTGCCGGCGAGTGATGTCGGCCAGCCGCAGACCGTCGACCAGCGAAGTGGTTAGCACGTCGTGCAGCAATCGCGTCAGCATCGCTGGCAGGTGATCGGCGAGATCGTCGACGTCGCCGGGCCGCGTTTGCGGGTGTCTGGCGAGCGCGTAGGCGATCGCCTCCGGCCATTGATTGGCGTCGCTGAAGTCGCAGTGTTCGAACAGCGCGTGCAGGCAGTCGCCGGCCGCCGGGCCGCGCGGAAAGCGCAGGATGTCGTCCGGCGCCAGTTCGGCGGGCGTGGCGGGCGGCGGGTGCTCGACGAGGAGCGCTGTCGTTTGCGCGTCGTGGTCGCTGACCGCGCTTTCGCTGCCGGCACCGTGCTGCAGGCTGCTGAAGCTGCCGAGCCGCCAGCCGGCGTCGATTTGCGCCGGCGCTGGACGTGCCTGCAGGCACGGTGGCGGTTCTGGCGTCCATGTGCCGCTGACGGTCGGCACGGGCAGCGGCAGCCAGCAGACACCGGCGGCCGTCGCCGCCCAGTCGCGCCAGGCATCGTCGATCTGCTTTGCCGGCAGCTTGTGCGTGCGCCACTGCGCAAAACTCATCCCGTTGCCGGCGATCAGCCAGTTGAGCGGGCTGCGGCTGCTGTGGGTCAGCGTCGGACGGCCGAAAGCGAGGCTTTGATAGAGTCCGGCGACCAGATAGCAGCGCTGCACGGCGCGCGTCAGGGCGACGTAGATCAGGCGGATCGACTCGGCGGCCCGCTCTTCGCGCTGGCGCTGCTCGATGATTTCCTTTTCGTCTTTGCTGAGTGTCGGCCGAAAATCGATCACCGGCTGACCGTCGTCGGCGTGGTATTCGTTCCCTTCCGTTACGTGTGCCGCGCTGCCGGACATCTCCCACAGGAAGGGGCAGAAAACGATGCTGTATTCCAGCCCTTTCGCCTTGTGGATGGTGACGATCTGCACCTGCTGCCGGTCGGCTTCGAGACGCAATTGCGCCACTTCGTCACCGCCATTCGCGCTGCTTTCACGCTGGCTGGCCAGCCAGCGCAGCAGGGCGTCCGGCGCTGGCTGTTCGGCGTCGGCCTGCTGCAACAGTTCGCCGAGATGCAGCAGATTGGTCAGGCGGCGCTCACCGTCGTCGCGCGACAGCAGGCCGGCGACAATGTTTTCGCCGTGCATCCACTGGCGCAGCATGATCGCGAAGCCGCGCCGTTGCCAAGTCTCGTGGTAACCGATGAAACGGTTGACGATCGGCAGCAGGCGCGGCTGCTCGTCGTTCAGGGCGGCGATCGCCGCCGCGTCGTAGGCCATCATCTCGCTGGCCAGAGCGCGGTTGAGTAGCGGCAGGCGTCCGGGGTCGGCAATTGCCAGCAACACCGCTTCAAGGTCGGCGGCGTCGGCGCTGGCGAAAACGCTGCGTTGCGACAGTTCGCTGCTGGCGACGCCGACCGCCTGCAAGGCCTCGCGCAGCCGCCGGCCCTGCGTGTGCCGTTCGACGAGGATGGCGATGTCGCCGGGCTGCAGTGGCCGCTCGCCGATCTGAATCCGGCCGGCCTGCGCGGCGCGCAGCAGGCGTGCCACTTCGCCGGCCGTGGCGCGCAGCACGGCGTCGCTGGCGGCCTGACGGCTGAGGTGCTCGTTGTCGCTGACCGGCAATTGCCAGACGTGCAGCGCTGCCGAGGCCTGCTCTCCATCGATGCTCAGGTCGCACAAGGTCCGCCGCGGCGCCTGACCGGCGGAGACCTGCCAGTAATGCAGACCGGTGTGGATGAAAGCCTGCGCGTTGGCGCCGAACAGCGCGTTGCAGGCGTCGATCAGCGCCGGCGTCGAGCGCTGGTTTTCGCGTAGCGTGTAGCTTCTTGCCGTCTGCCGGCGTGCGGCGAGATACGTCGGCAAGTCGGCGTTGCGGAAGCTGTAGATCGCCTGCTTCGGGTCGCCGACCAGAAACAGCGGGCTCGCTGGCCGCTCGCCGTCGCCGCCGTAGATCGCCTTGAAGATGGCGTACTGCAGCGGATCGGTATCCTGGAATTCGTCGATCAGCGCCAGCGGGTAGCGTTCGCGCAAGGTCGCCGCCAGCCACGCCGGCTGGCCGGCGCGCAAGGCGGCGTCGAGGTTGAGCAGCATGTCGTCGAACGAGAAAACGCGTTGACGACGCTTCTGTTCGCGCACGGCGACGCTGGCGCTGGTGAACAGATCGCGCAGCAAGCGCAGGCGCTGCCGCTGCAGAATGGCGAAAGCACGCTGCTGTGCCGCCAGCAACTCGGCGGCAGCGGCGAAGAAGGGATGTGCCGGCGAGGGGTGTTTTTGTTTTGTATTCAGGGCGATAAAAGCGGCCGAGAACAGCTTCAGTTTGTCATTGGCCGGCGGCGACAGCGGCGGCCCGTCTGCCAGCCATTCTGTCCAGCCCGTCATGGCGGTGTCCAGTGCTTTGGCAGTGTACGACCGGTTGTTCAGACCGGTGAGCGCCGCGTGCAGCACGGTGGCCGGTTCGCTGCCATCGCCCCACTCGGCGCGGGCACGGGCGAAAGCGGCGTCGAGCGCCGGGAGGTCGAGCGTTTCGTCGCTGTCGATCTCGGCTGGCCAGAGCGTGCGCGCGTGTGTTTTGCCGAGTTGCCGTTGCAACAGCTTTGTCCAGCTTGCCGGACTGTCGCCCTTGGCCAGCAGATGATCGATTAATTCCGGTGCCAGCCCGGCGTTGGCCACCCGCCGACGCCAGAAGTCATTGACCGCCTGCAGGCGCAGCGGACGATCGTCGCGCAGCAGTTCCTGCTGGAAAGGCAGCCCGGCGGCAAACGGCATGTCGGCCAGCGCGCGCTGGCAGAAACCGTGAATGGTGAAGATCGCCGCTTCGTCGAAATGCTGGCGGGCGGTTTCGAGCCGCTCGCGCAGTTGCGCGCGGCTGGGCGCGTCGTTGCCGGCGGTTGCCAGCAGCCCGTCGAGCAGTGTGGCGTCTTGGTGGCCGCTCTCGCTGCTGTTTCCCGCATCTGGCGTCGCGGCCTCGCGACGCAGCACGGCGAGCAGTTCGACGAGGCGGGCGCGAATGCGTTCGCGCAATTCCGCCGCTGCAGCGTTGGTGAAAGTGACGACCAGGATCTGCTGCACCGGCCAGTCTTTTTCGAGCAGCAGCCGCAGGTACAGCGCGCAAATGGTCCATGTCTTGCCGGTGCCGGCTGACGCCTCGATCAGCTGCCAGCCGTCGAGCGGGCAGCTGAAGACGTCGAGATCGCTGAAGGTGGCCGCTTCGTTCATCGCGGCACCTCTTCGAGATGCGCCAGCAGCGGCGTGAAAACGCGTTGGGCGCAGTCGACGAAGCGCTCGTCGAGTGGATCGGCGACGCCGCGCCAGGCCAACTGGTAGGCGGGATCGGCCTCTTCGCCCCAGGCGAAATGCCGCGCGTGGTGCCAGGCGCGCTGCGCCGCGGCTAGCGCATTATCGTCGGCGTTGACGTAGGCCCAGGCGCTTTTCGGGAAAAAAGGCAGCGGCTGACACAGGCCGTCGCGATAGAGCGTCAGCAGTTCGCCGAGATGCCGACGTGCGGCATCGGCCGCGCACGGACGCAGCCGGTAATGACCGCCACGCGCGTGCCAGGTGGTCAGCATTTCGACGCCGGCCGGCGCGCTGGCGCAGAGCAGCAGGTGCTCGATCCAGCCGGCCAGATAATCGCCGGCTTTCGCGTCGGCGTAGCGGTAACGCAGCAGCCCGCCGGCGCGCACGTCGCTCAAAGAAGCGCTGAGTTGCCACGCCTCGCCGTCGATAAGGTAAGTCAGTGGCCGTGGCGGCAGATCCCGCCGCGGCTGTGCCAGCCACGGGCGCAGTTCGGCGGCGAAGGCGTGCAGGTTCGCCACTTCGCTGTCGATCAGTTGCTCGCCGAAAGCGCCGCCCGGCAACTCGTTGCCGGCCAGCGCCAGCGCGCGCGCCTCGTCTTCTGTTGCGCCGGCGAGCAGCAGCGGCAGCAGGCGGCGGATCAACGCCTGCTGGCTGGGATAATCGGCGAGAAACGGTTCGTCGTCCTGCAGCGGCTCGTCGGCAGCGTGCAAGGCGATGTGCAGCCGCTGGCCGAGCAGAAAGCGGCACGGCTGACGGAAAAAGCGCAGCAGGCTGGCGCCATCGACCTGCCGCCACTCGGCAGCGGGCGGCGGCAGCGGGCGGGTGAACAAGGGTAGGGCGGGATCTGACATTCTGGCGTCGCCATCGCCCGCCTCGTCTTCCTCAGCGTCAAAACAGCCGGTGTTGCATGACCGGCGGCGCTGAAACGACGGCGTGCCCGCCGCTTGCACCTGCCAGCGGCGTTGCAGCGCGGCGGCGTATTCGGCGTTGAAACTCTGCTGGCGCGGATCGGCGTCGGGAAGAAAGCAGTCGATCGAAAACGCCTGCAAGGGATGTTCGACGATCAGCCGCTGCCGCGCCGCGGCGACGCTGCCGGCGTCATCGGGGTCGCGCGCGCAGGCCAGCGCCGCGTAGTCGAGCAGTTCGGCGAGCAGCACCGACGGCGGTAGCGGACTGTTGTCGCGCTGGCTGCGCCCGCTGTAGCTGAGATACAGGCTGTGCCGGGCAGCGAGCAGCACGTCGAGGAACAGATTGCGCTCGTCGTCACGTCGCTGCCGGTCGCCGCGCTGCGGCCGGGCGGCGATCAGATCGAATTCCGCCGGCCGGTTGGCGCTCGGAAAAACGCCGTCGTTGAGTCCGAGAACGCAGACGTGCCGGTAGGGCAGGGCGCGCAGATTGCCGAGTGCGGCGAAAGTCAGCACGCCGCCGGGAACGCCGCCGCGCGCCGGATCGTCGAGCAGCGCGTTCAGCGCGCGGTGCACCACTGCCAGCGGCAGCGGCGAGCGCGCGCCGCCGCGCAGCAGGTGCAGATGCAGTTCGCCGATCGCCGCCTGCACGACGCGCAGGTCGTCGGCGAGCCCCGTATCGCTGGCGATGAACTGGGCCAGCGCGGCGTTCAGCGAAGCTTGCCAGTCCGCCGGCGGCAGTGAAGAAGCCCAGGCGGCGCGCACGCTTTCCAGCGCCTTGATGAACTGCCAGCCGCGGCCGAGCGCCAGCGCCTGCTGGCCGGTCACCTGTGCGGCGGCGACGCGCCCGGCGATCACCGTCCGGCGGGCGTCGGGCTCGTCGCCGAGCGCGTAGGCGAGGAACAGACGCTGGAAACCGTCGGCGAAACTGTGCTGCGCGTCGACCGGCAGGTCGAGCCGGCGGCGGCTGTCGGCATCGAGTCCCCAGCGCATGCCGGCTTCGTTGATCCAGTCGTGCAGCCAGGCCAGTTCGGTGGCGCCGAGCGCAAATCGGGCGGCGACCGGCGCCTGCTGCAGAAAGCCGAACACCGCGCTGGCGCTGAAACGCCCGTCGCACAAGGTCATCAGGCTGTCGAGCGCGCGTGCGACCGGATTGACGCGCGTCTGCGGCAGGCCGGTGATGGCGTACGGAATCCGCCGCCCGGCCGGCGCGCTGCCGAACACCGCCTCGATCAGCGGCGCGGCGGCGTGCAGGTTGGGCAGCAGGACGACGATTTCCGCCGCGCTCGGCGCGTCTTTCGTGCAGAAAAGGGCCAGCAACTGGTCATGCAGCACTTCCAGTTCGCGCGTCAGCGAATGACAGACATGCACCTCGAGACTGCGGTCCGTCGGTGCGGGCGACACGCTGCCTGGTGCCAGGTCGCGTAAATCGAGGATCGCATTCTGTATTTCCGCCAGCAGCGACGGCGCCGCTGCTGGCGTGCCGCCCACCGCCGTCCGGTTGGCAAAGAATTCGCTGTCCTGCTCGACGATCTGTCCCTCGTCGCTGAACAACAGATCGATGTGCGCCTGCGTCTGCTTGCCCCAACTGGCGAGCAGGCGGTTGCCGACTTCGTGCCAAGCCGCCTGACCGCGCGCGGCGAGATAGCGCAGGCGCTTGCCATCGACGATCTCGAACCAGTATTCGCGGCACGGATTGAGCACGTAGAGGTGCATGTCCAGCCAGCCGGCGAGCCGGCGCAGGATTTCGAGGTACAGCGGCGGCATGCTCGGCAGACAGAAAACATGCACGTTCTCTGGCCAGCCGAGCGCCCGTCGCGCGTCATCGCCGAGTTGCGCCACGCGCTCGAAAAACAACGCTGCCGGATGTTGCCGGCCGATGCCGAGTTGCTCGCCGAGCCGCCGCCAGAGCGCCGCCTGCCAGCGTTCATCGGCGCGCTGCGCCGCGTCCAGCCCGCTGATGCCGGCATCGCGCCCGTCGGCCCACGCCGCCAGCCATTCCGGCCGATAGGTGATGTACTGTTCGAGCAGTCGCGCGCTCTGTTCGGCGAGTTCGAGACGCATCAGCGGGTCGGCGGAACGCAGATAAGACGCCAGCCGCGGCTGCGCTTCATAAAACGCGCGTTCGCCGAAGATCTCGTAGATCCGCCAAGTCAGCCAGGACGTCGCAAACGGCGAACTTTGCTCGACATCGACCAACTGCGCGATGCGCGCCCACAGCCACTGCGCCAAAAATGAGAAATCGATATTGGCACAGATGCCGAAGCGGTCGGCACAAGCCAGTTCCAGATGCCGGCGCAGTGCTGTACTCGGCACGATCACCTGCTGCGCGAAGAGCGGCGCGCACTCCTCCGCCGCCAGACGGTCGAGCAAAGTCTCGCGCAGGAATTCCAGACGGTTGGAGCAAGTCAGACGCAGCATGTCGGCAGGCCGGGGAGAGCGCTTATCGTACCGCGTTTAACTGGTTGGGAAGTTTTCCGCTGCGCCTTGCCGAATGACTCGGTGGCAGCGCCTTATGCTTGCTGTGGAATTGTTGCATGCCGATGGACCCTTTCGTTGGCCGATCTTGATGCTAATATTGATGCACCATCGCATCAAATAGGAATGCCATGCGAACGACAGTCACCATCGACGACGCGCTTTATCAAAAGGCACTGGAAATGGCCGATCCGGCAATGGATAAAGCGGATATTTTCCGCGAGGCGATGAAGACTTTCGTGCGTGTGCAAGCCGCCAAGCGGCTGACGGCTCTCGGAGGCACGATGCCTGACATGCAGAACATTCCCCGCCAGCGGAATGAACTCGCGGGGCAATGAACGTTCTGATCGATACCTCGCTGTGGGTCGGCCATTTTCGTTACCGCAACGGAGAACTGGTTGAATTGCTGGAACAAGATCGCGTCCTGACGCATCCGATGATCATCGTCGAACTGGCCTGCGAAATACCGCCGGCGCCCAGAGAGAAAACCCTGGCCGATCTCGCTCTCCTGCAACAGGTAAAACCCGCCAGCCTGGACGAAGTCCTCGTCTTTATCGAACGAGAGGCACTCTACGGTTTGGGATGCGGATTGGTCGATATGGTATTGCTGGCGTCTACGCTGATCACCGCAGGCGTCACTTTATGGACCCTGGACAAACGCCTCGGGCAGTTGTGCGAACGGTTTGGGGTGGCGTATCGGACGGCGGTGCATTAGCGCTGACCAAGACCTGCCTCATTTTAGCAAAACAAGACCTGACCCCCAAAATTTCTATTTACTTGCAGCAAGAGAAGAAAGCTCGTCAAAGCAAGATGCACCAAGTACAGAAAATAGAAGGACGCTAGATAAAATGTCAAAACGCAAAGACATAGAAAATTTGGTCAAAGCGCTTAGGGCGATGAAGGAAAAAGAGGATGCACGGAAAGCCTCTTTGGAGCGCTCCATTCGCGAATCGACGAAGCCTGTCCCGGAAGTGAGCCTCGAAGAGGTAAATGAACTTCTCGCTCGCTTTCGGAAAAAACCTTAGCGATACGCCCCCGTCAAACGACGGCGAATATAGTTACCGAGTAGTTACCGAGACTCCGAGCCATTCAGAGTATTTTTAATTTGAATCAACAATATATCTGTTTAGTATAACTGTTTTGATCTGGTTGGACCTCGAACTGGAGAACTGCCCATGTCCCCCGAATTTACCGGATTTTCTGCCCAGAGTTTCGCATTCCTGCGCGGCTTGCGCGCGAACAACAACAAGGAATGGTTCGTCGCTCACCGGGATGAATACCAGTTGTTCATCGTCCAGCCGTTGCAAGCCCTGGTGGAAAGTTTGACCCCCTTGATGTTGCGCATCGACCCTCTGCTGGAAGTGTCGCCGACGGTCAACAAGACCATTTCCCGCATCAACCGGGATATACGCTTCGCAAAGGACAAGTCGCCGTACAAGACCAATCAATGGCTGGCCTTCAAGCGGCCGAGCAAGGAATGGCAGCATCACCCGGCCTATTTTTTCGAGTTGTCGCCGGAATCGTATCGCTTCGGGATGGGATTTTATTGCGCCGACCGGGCGACGATGGATCGCCTGCGCGCTGATGTCGACGAAAATCCACAGACCTTTCTGCAAGCGATCGAATTTTTTGCAAACGGGTCGTTCGCTTTGCAGGGCGAACGCTACAAGCGGCCGTTGAAAGCCGATATGCCGCCGGCGCTGCAGGATTGGTACAACAGCAAAACTTTTTACCTCGTCAGTTCGTACTCCGTCGAGTCACAAGGCATTCCGGCGACACTGGCCGACGAGTTGGCCAGTGCGTTCGATGTATTGGCTCCGCTCTATCGCTATCTCTCCGCGCTTGCGCAAGCCTGAGACAAGCGTGCGGGTGTCGCATATGGGCATCAGTCCACGCCTTGCCGGTCTATATTGTTCAATTAAATTATTATGGTGACTCTTCATTCTCATACTGGCGATCGTGTTCTTGCCAACTCCCCATGACGCGTATGGAAAACATCGATCTGCCGCCGATTGACGTCTTCTTCAGTTACCGGAGCAGCGACCGGCAGGCGGTACTGGATCTGAAGTCGGCACTGATTGCGCGCGGGCTGCACGTGTGGATCGACGTCGACGAGCTGCCGCCGGGGGTGTAGATGTCACTTTATGGACCATGAACATGCGCCTCGGGCAGTTATGCGAACGGTTTGGGGTGGTGTATCGGACTCCAGTGCATTAGGGAAACGCAGATTTATTCCCGCCAGCCCCCACACTTAATATGACAATGTTA
>CAYRXO010000068.1:0-16706 GCA_964428215.1 uncultured Candidatus Accumulibacter sp.
GCTATCTTCATTTCATGCCTTCCACAAGTGACTCAATTTTAGGTCACCCTTGGCAGACGAAATTTCGGGGGAAGCTCATCGACGACGACTCGCTTGCCTCATTCGCGACCGGCGGCGTCGGGCGGCAAGGTCAGCGTTGGCGAGGCTGCCGCGGGCTGGCCGTTCTCCAGGCGATACAACCAGGCCAGCAATTCGGCGACAGCCAGGTACAGTTGCGGTGGAATGTGCTGATCGAGATCGACCTGCAGCAGCAAGGCCACCAGATCTCTCGATTGATGCACATAAACGCCGCTTTCCCGCGCACGGGCGATGATCTGCTCGGCCAGAAAGCCACGTCCTTTGGCAACGACGCGCGGCGTCGGCCTGGCCGTAGGCCAGAGCGACCGCGCTCTTCAACGATTCTTTGCCGCTATTGGCCATCGATCCCTTTCCGTTCGCCATCGTTGCCGACAGACGCCGAGTTTGCGCAATGACAGCGGCTGCACTTCTCAGACTAGCTGGCGCCCACGGCGCAGGCAAATCGGCCGGGCGACTTTTCCCCGGGTGGCTGTCCAGCCGACCCGGAATCAGAGAACCTGATTGATCAGCCGGTCGGCGCGCGTGCGTGCCAGACGCTTCAGCAGGCGTTGCGCCGGCAGCGGATAGCTGTCCAGCGGGTCGAGGTCGTCGTAATGCGTCAGCCGACGGCTATGCATCAGAATCGCGGCCAGTTCGCGCTGGTGCTGGTCGCACAACAGCCCCTGCGGATCGTGCAGCAGCAGCCCGTTTTCCAGATCCAGTCGCCAGGCACGCGGATTGAGATTGCTGCCGGTCAGCAGCGCATAATCGTCATCGACCAGCAGCCCCTTGAGATGAAAAGTATGCTGCGCATGTTTCCACAGTCGCAGGTTCAGCTTGCCGGCCGATACCGCTGCCTGGTGCATCTTACAGAAACGGCGCAAGTTGTTTTCGTACAGATACGGCAAGGCACCGATGGTCGAAAAACACTCGTGCGGCGGTATGTAGAAATCGTTCGCCGTCTTGTCGCCGATGATGATCGTCACCTGGCAGCCCTGGCCGATCTTTTCATCGACCGCCCGGCGAATCGGCCCCGGCAGGTTGAAATACGGCGTCAGCAAGACCAGATGGCGCTGCGCGCGCTGGATCAGTTGCACGATGACTCGATTCAGCGAATTGTCGCTGGCGCCGAAACCGAGCAATGGCGTCAAGCCGACTTCACCGGCGCGGATCGTTCCCGCTGTCAGCGTGTAGCCGCTTTTGGCCAGCGTCCGTCGCAAACGTTGAATGTCGCCGCGCAGCACGCCGGTTTTCGGACGCGGCGAGGTGTCAAGGCGACAGACCGCCGGCTGCGCACGCAAGACCCGGTTCATCAGCGCCGCCATGCTGTCGGCCAGTTGCCGGCTGTCGATCAGATGATAACGATCGAGACGATAACGATCATGGCGATAGAGATAGACGTCGTTGAGGCTGGCACCGCTGTAAAGCACCGTGTCGTCGATGACGAAGCCCTTCAGGTGCAATACCCCCATCAATTCGCGCGTCTGCACCGGCACACCGTAAATCGGCACACCGGAACCGCAACGGATCGCCATCTCGGTATACATCGCCGCATTGCCGGCACTCGCTTTCTTGCCGATCAAACCGCGTTGCGCACGGTGCCAGTCAACGAAAACGGCAATATCGAGGGTCGGACAACGCTCTTTCGCCGCGTACAAGGCATTCAGCACTTCGCGACCGGCATCGTCGTCCTGCAAATACAGGGTGCTGAGCAGAATACGCGTCGTCGCCTGTTCGATCAGACTCAACAGCGTTGTGCGAAACTCTGCCGGCCCCACCAGGGTGCGGAAGGAAGTCGCCAGCAAGGGAATGCCCGGCAAAGCGCTCAGCGCGCTGACGCGCTCGCCTTTGTCGCCGCGCAAACTACGCATGGCCAAAACGAAGCGTAAGGCACGATAGCGGCCCGCGCTTGGAGTAGCCCCCTCTGATTGCGGAGCGTTAGGCATGGCGGAACGCTCAGAGGGCATAGAGATCAAGATACTCATTGACCGGCATCTGAAGCAACCGGTCAACGTCCAACGAACATTCGCGAATCGCCGTCTGCCGCTCGGATGAGAAGCACCGTTCGAGGTTGCGGCGGAATTTATCGACCAGCACCGGAATGCCTTCGGCGCGACGCCGCAGATGACCGAGCGGGTACTCGAGCACCAATTCGGCGGTATGCGTACCATCGGCGAAGAAAATCTGCACCGCGTTGGCGATCGAACGTTTGTCCGGATGCAGATAATCGGTTGTAAAACGCTTTTCTTCCTGCACAACGATTTTGGCGCGCAGTGCGTCGATGCGCGGATCGGCGGCGGACGAGTCCTCGTAATCCTCGCTGCTCAGTTTGCCGTTGATCAGCGCAACGGCGAACATGTATTGCAGACAGTGATCGCGATCGGCGGGATTGTGCAACGGCCCCTGCTTGTCGATGATGCGCAACGCCGATTCATGCGTGCGAATCACCACCCGCGCGATCGATTCCAGACGGCCGGCGACTTGCGGGTGCAGGGCGATGGCGCATTCGACCGCCGTTTGCGCGTGAAACTCGGCCGGGAAACTGATCTTGAACAGCACGTTTTCGATCACATAGCTGCCGAAAGGGCGCGGCAGGCGGAAAGCTTGCCCTTTGAACAGCACATCGTAAAAACCCCACGTTTTGGCGCTCAGCGCCGTCGGATAGCCCATTTCGCCTTTCAACGAGAACAGGGCCAGCAGCACGCCACGTGCCGTGGCGTCGCCGGCGGCCCACGACTTGCGCGAACCGGTATTCGGCGCATGGCGATAGGTGCGCAAAGGCGAGGCATCGACGAAAGCCTGCGAGACGGCGTCGATCACCTGCTGACGGTCGCCGCCGAGCAATGCGGTGCACACGGCGGCGGTGGCAACTTTCACCAGCAGGACATGGTCCAGACCGACACGGTTGAAACTGTTCTCCAACGCCAGCACACCCTGGATTTCATAGGCCTTGATCATCGACTCGAGCACTTGCGCCATGCGCAAGGGCTCTCCTCCCTGGCGCAGGCGCGTGCGCGACAACCAGTCGGCAACGGCAAGAATGCCGCCGATGTTGTCCGACGGATGCCCCCACTCGGCAGCCAGCCAGGTGTCGTTGAAATCCAGCCAGCGGATCAGAGCGCCGGTGTTGAACGCCGCCTGCACCGGGTCGAGCCGATACGCCGTGCCGGGCACACGCGCACCGTCAGGAACGAGCGTGCCCGGAACCAGTGGGCCGAGCAGCTTGCTGCAGGCCGGATAGGCGAGCGCTTCGAGAGCGCAGCCCAGGGCATCGATCAGACAATAACGCGCCGTTTCCCAGGCGCCACGGGAATTGGGTTGAAAGCCGAGCACGTAGTCGGCGATATCGGCCAGAATCCGGTCCGGTTCGGGACGCAGTGCGGGTATGCGAGTACTCATGATCCGTTTTGTCAGTAGGAAGGCTGAAATTCTTCAACATGAAAGTCACCGGGCGAATAATGCGCCAGTCACCTGGCGACTCGCTGAACTCCCCTCGCCCAGCTTGCGTTTGCAGGAGAAAAAGCCCAAGTGTTCATTGTGCAGGATCAGCGAGGCAAAGTCCTGTCGGTCAGAGAAAAAGTCAAACCGTTGCCTCCGTCTATCTTCGCTCGGCCAGGGGAACCAAGGTCTGTTCCTCCGGACCGACATAATTCGCCGAAGGACGGATGATCTTGCCGTTGATCCGTTGTTCGATGACATGCGCCGCCCAGCCGCTGGTACGGGCGATAACGAACAGCGGAGTGAACATCGGTGTCGGCACAGCCAGCATGTGATAAACGACGGCCGCGAACCAGTCCACATTCGGAAACATCCGTTTTTGCTGCCACATCACCTGTTCGATGCGACTGGCGATGTCGAACAGTCCGCGATTGTCGCCATCAGCGCATAATTGCTCGGCGACCACCCGGATCACCTTGTTGCGCGGATCGGAGATTGTATAGAGGGGATGTCCGAAACCGATGATGATTTCGCGGTTCTCCAGGCGGCGGCGGATATCCTGCTCGGCATGGTCAGCATGGTCGTAACGGCTCTGGATTTCAAACGCCGCTTCGTTGGCACCGCCGTGCCGCGGACCGCTGAGCGCGCCGATGGCGCCGCTGATCGAGCCATACAGATCGGCGCCGGTACCGGCGACGGTGCGCGCGGTGAACGTCGAGGCGTTGAATTCGTGTTCGGCATAGAGCACCATCGACTTGTCGAGGCTGGCGGCGTGCAGTGCGCTCGGCGCTTTGCCGCGCAGCAGGTGCAGGAAGTGAGCGGCAATCGAATCGTCATCGGTTTCGGTTTCGATCCGCCTGCCATTGTGCGACCAGTGATACCAGTAGAGCAGCATCGAGCCGAGACTGGCCATCAGGCGATCGGCGATATCGCGCGCGCCGCCCGGATTGTGATCCTGCGATTCGGGCAGAATCGTGCCGAGCGCCGAACAGCCGCTGCGCAGCACGTCCATCGGATGCGCCGACGCCGGCAAGTTTTCGAGCAGCGGTCGCAACATCACCGGCAGCCCGCGCAGCGTTTTGAGCTTTTTCTTGTATTGGTTGAGCTGCGTCGCGCTCGGCAGCCGCCCATAAAGCAGCAGATAGGCCACTTCCTCGAAGGTCGCGTGTTCGGCCAAGGCGATGACATCGTAACCGCGATAATACAGGTCGTTGCCCGAGCGGCCGACCGAACAGATCGCCGTGTCGCCGGCGATCACCCCCGACAGTGCGACCGATTTCTTGGCCACCGGAATTTTGCTTGCAGGATCGTTGCTCATGTTCCTCCTTCCGCTGCGCCTTGACCGCGTTAGCAAACCCTGCACCGGGTCTTCGGCAACACAGACCGCCGGCGCCGCGACCGGCAGCGAAGTTCTGTTCGCAGCCCAGCAAACGTCCAGCTTACGGCGTGCATACGGCAGACTTGCCAATCGCGAGCCGAATTCCTTCTCACTCGCGGGCGACTTCACTGCCTCCTTTCAAATCCGCACCGACATGCAGATGCACAGGCGACATGAAGGACAATTTGCAGGCATTCTCATAACCGTGCAAGGATTTCGGCACCGGCACCACTTCGACGTCGGTGACGCCGGCTTCGATCATTCCCAACTCGACAGCCGCCTGACGGGAGAGATCGATGAGGCGCGAGCGATGTCCCATCCGGTCGTTGATGCGTACCACCACGCAACGCGCCGACAAAACCCGGCGCACGGCGACGAGCGTCCCGAGCGGAAAACGGTTGCTGGCCGCCGAAATCGTCTGATGATCGAATGTCTGACCTGAAGCGGTTTTTCGTCCGGAAAAGCGTTCGCCGTAAAAACTGGCCCGACCACTGACAATCGGCGGCGAACTGGGCCAGTCGGCCGCCATGCCGATTTGCGGCGCCGCCTGCGCTTCGGCAAGTACGCAAACGACCACGCTGAAAAATACCCACCACAGCACCTTCATGAACGGCAATCGCTCATGGTGGTCGACGCAGCACAGCCAGCGATGCGCAGTGCGCAGGCATCCAGGTCACAAAAAGCAAGCAAATGATCGCCGTCGGCAAACCCGGCTCATTTGCCAAGTGCACCGAAGACGGTCTGCAACAATTTCGAACCGGTACCGATCGGGTCCTTGCGGATCGCTCTCTCCTGCTCGGCAATCATCAGGAACAGGCCATCGAGCGCTTTGTGAGTCACATAGCTGTCGATATTGGCGTCCTGCTCCTTGACCAGCCCCAGTTTGGCCGCCTGACCGGCATAGCGGTTGTATTGATCGGCCAAGTGCACTTTCGCCGTCGCCCGCTTGACGATCGGCAGGAATTTTTCGCCGATCGGCACCGACGTCCGCCGTTTGAAAAACTGGGTCGCAGCATCGTTGCCGCCGGTGAGAATCCCCTTGGCGTCGTCGAAACTCATCTTGTGCACGGCATCGAGAAGGATCGGCTTAGCCTCGACGACGGCCGATTCGGCGGCGCGATTCATCGTCTCGATCAGCTGGTCGGCCTCTTTTTTCATTCCCAGGGTACGCATCACTTTCTCGCCAGCGCGCAGGGAATCCGGCAAGGGAATGCGTACGCGGGAGTCGCCGAGAAAACCGTCCTGGCGGCCGAGCTGGCTGACCGCCAGATCGGCACCGCGCACCAGCGCTTCCTTGAGAGCCGAGGCCGTCTCCTGATTCGACAGATCGCCGAGTCCCGCCGCGGCAAGCTGCGCACTGCACAATAGAGCGCTTACAATGCTGATTATTCTGATCAACAGGGACATGCCAGCCTCCAGACAAAATGACGAGTAACAATAACGACCACGCAAGCATAGCCTGCCGGCCAGCCCGCACGCAAGACGGCCACCGGCGACCGGTGTTGCCCGCGACCGATGCAGTGCTCGTTCAACCCGTCTCGCCCGGTCAGTGACGTCTTGAAAGCGCATCGTCTGCCGTCCTGCTTGCGCCACTTGCTCGAGCGCAGCGTCGGCCATCGCTATTACCCGGCGGTGGTGGCCAGCATCGCCTTCAGCGCCACCCTGACCTTCGCTTTTCCTTTCGTCGCCGTGCTGATTCCCGCCGTCCTGCTCGCCCCTCGGCGTTGGCTGGCGCTGGGTTTATATACCGGCATTGCCAGCGGACTGGGCGCCGCGGCGTTGGTCGAAGTCTTCCAATATCTCGGTTCGGCAGTGGTCCTGGCGCGCTATCCGGAACTGGTTCATTCTGCCGCCTGGCAAACCGCCGCCGGCTGGCTACAGCAATGGGGATTGCTGGCAATGATGATCATCGCCGGATCACCGCTGCCGCAAACACCGGCTCTGCTCTTCTGCGCGCTGGCCGAGCTGTCGACGCCGGGAATCATGCTCGCCGTCGGTGTCGGCAAAACCGTCAAATATCTGGCCCTCGGCTGGGCCACGGCGCGCTATCCGGCGCGCTTCATCGCTTATCGCTGAACGATGCCGATGTGCAGCGCTCGCCTCTTACCTTCCGATCTGCAGGAAAACACCCTTGATGCACGACGATCAGACACTCCCCAGCAGCCACTGCGCAGCCTGCGGCGCGCCCTTCATCTGCGGTGCCGCCGCCGGCTTGCCGACCTGCTGGTGCATGCAGCAAGCAACCCTGCCCGCCGACGATCTCGACGCCGCCAGCGGCTGCTACTGCCCGCAATGTCTGCAACGACGCCTGGCAGCACTCAGGGACTCAGCCGCTCCGGCAACATGAGAATCGCGTCACGGTTGCTCCACGAAAAACACTGCGCCGCCGCCTGCCGCCACGACAACCAGCGGTAGGCGCGATGCTCACCGGCCGCGAGGGTGACCGGCAAGGCCTGCGGCAGGCACAAGGAGAAAACGTGTTCGGCGTTGTGCGTCACGCCGGGCGCGTAACGTTGCCGCCATTCGGCAAAGATTTCGTAGCGGTTGCTGAGCTGCCAGTCATGCAGGCTCTCGCCGTCGATGACGATTCCCGTTTCCTCACCGACTTCGCGCAGCGCGGTCTGCCGCAATTCTTCGTCGCCTTCCTGGCTGCCAGTGACCGACTGCCAGTATCCCGGGTGCGCGGCACGCTCGAGCAGCAGGATCTGCAGATCAGGCGTATGGATGACGACCAGGACCGATAGCGGCCGTTTGTACGAGCTCATGCCAGCGTCGGCAGCCAGGCCAGACCATCCGGACGCAAGTCGTAAAACACCCATAACGGGCAATCGCTGGCCCGCCATTCGGCGATGGCTTGCGCAAACACCTGATTGAGGCGGTGGAAATCGTCGATGCACTCAGCATGCAAGGCTTCGGCACGGCGGATGATCAACACATAACCAGGCGCTTCGCACCACGACAGGTCAGTCAGACAATCCTTCAGCGCATCGAGATTACGCCCGTACCAGTCCGGAAAATCGAGCGCCTGCGCGAGCTTGAGCAGCACGCTGTCGAGTCGGGTCCCGTCGGCGAAATCGACCTCGAAACAGGCGAAACCGAGCGCCGCCGCCGCTTCCCTGAGCGCCGTCTGTCCGCTGTCGGGCAGATGATAGATGCCGGCCTGGCTGGTCGTTTCGAGCAGGGCTTGCAACTTTTCGCTGTGGCTGCTCATTCGCGAATCCGGCGGAAGCTGCGGTAATGGTCATCGGTATAGTAATACTCACCCGAGGTGGCGACATCGCCATCACGTCCGGCACCGGCGATCAGCCGGCGAGCACCGCGATTTTTCGCTCCCGGCGTCGGCACGGTGTATTCGCGATAATAACCACGCCGTTTGATCGGCAAATGCTTTTCGAAATTGCCGAAAGTCACCCCATCGTTGCGTGGATACGGAAACGGCCCACCCTGACGAATCAATTGCAGGGTGTGCAGCGCTTCGGGAGGCAGTTCGGACAGTGCGACCGTCTGGAGTTGTTCACGATCGAACCACTGCAGCCACTCCCGCGCCTGCGCCGGCGCCAGAGACAGCAAGCCAAGCAGCAACGGCAGCCAAAAAAGGCGCAAACGGGCAAAAATTTTGCTCATCGACTCAGCCCCGACTCGCGACATCGCCGGCGGTATCGACTTTCTGCCGCAGACGGATGTGCAATTCACGCAACTGTTTCTCGTCCACCGGACTCGGCGCGTCGGTGAGCAGGCATTGCGCGCGCTGCGTTTTCGGGAAGGCGATCACATCGCGGATCGAATCGGCGCCGGCCAGCATCGTCACAATGCGGTCGAGACCGAACGCCAGACCGCCATGCGGCGGCGCGCCGTATTTCAGCGCATCGAGCAGGAAGCCGAATTTCTGTTGCGCCTCTTCGTCGCCGATGCCGAGCGCCTTGAACACCGTCGCCTGCACGTCGGCACGGTGAATACGCACCGACCCGCCGCCAAGCTCGGAACCGTTCAGCGCCAGATCGTAGGCCTTGGCCAGACAACGGCCCGGATCGCTGGCGAGCAAGTCCAGATGTTCGTCCTTCGGGCGGGTGAACGGGTGGTGGCAGGCGGTCCAACGCCGATTCTCCGCGTCGAATTCGAACATCGGGAAATCGACGATCCACACCGGCGCCCACGTTTGCCCGTTGAGAAAGCCTTTTTCATGACCGATCTTGACGCGCAAGGCACCCAACGCGTCATTGACCACCTTGGCCTGATCGGCCCCAAAGAAAATCAGATCGCCCGACTGCGCCTCAGTCCGTTCGACGATCGCCTGCAGGGCCTGCCGATGCAAATTTTTGACGATCGGCGACTGCAAGCCGCCTTCATCGAGTTGCGTCACATCGTTGACCTTGATGTATGCCAGCCCGCGCGCGCCGTAAATGCCGACGAACTGGGTATAAGCGTCGATTTCGCCGCGCGTCAGACTGGCACCGCCGGGAATGCGCAGCGCCGCCACCCGGCCGCCGGCGCTGTTGGCGACGTTGGCAAACACCTTGAACGACACGTCACGCAGCACGTCGGTAACCTCGACCAGTTCGAGCGTCACGCGCAGATCCGGCTTGTCGGAACCGAAACGGCGCATCGCCTCGGCGTAGCTCAGCCGCGGGAAGGGATTCGGCAGGTCGACGGCGATCGCCTCCTTGAACACCGTGCGCATCAGATCTTCCATCAAGGCGATGATCGCCGCTTCGTCCATGAACGAGGTTTCGATATCGACCTGGGTGAACTCCGGCTGCCGATCTGCGCGCAGATCCTCGTCACGGAAACATTTGACGATCTGGTAATAGCGATCGAAACCGGCGACCATCAGCAACTGCTTGAAAAGTTGCGGCGATTGCGGCAAGGCGAAGAACTGGCCGGCATGCACGCGCGACGGCACCAGATAATCGCGCGCCCCTTCCGGCGTGCTCTTGGTCAACATTGGCGTTTCGATGTCGATGAAACCGGCATCGTCGAGAAAACGCCGGAAAGCGCGCGCCACCTGATAACGCAACTGCAGATTGCGCTGCATCTGCGGCCGGCGCAGATCGATCACCCGGTGCAGGAGACGGATGTTCTCGGACAGATTCTCCTCGTCGAGCTGAAACGGCGGCGTCAGCGCCGGATTGAGCACCTCGATCGAATGGCAGAGAACTTCGACTTCGCCACTGGCGATATTCGCATTCACCGTGCCGGCCGGTCGTGCGCGCACGCGGCCGCTGACGCGCAGGCAGAACTCGCTGCGGATCGACTCGGCGATCTTGAACATCTCCGGACGATCCGGATCGCAAACGATCTGCGCCAGACCTTCCCGGTCGCGCAAATCGACGAAAATCACCCCGCCGTGGTCGCGGCGGCGATGCGCCCAGCCGCAAAGCGTCACTTCCTGGCCGATCAGACGGGAATCGAGTTGTCCACAATAATGAGTACGCATACCTGTTCCTGGCTATTACGGATGGCGCCCTCAGCGACCGACGCTCCCGGTCGCCGCACGGGCGGTGACCGGTTTGTCAGGCGGCGGAACGACGCCCATTGAAATCACATATTTGAGCGCGGTGTCGACGCTCATTTCCAGCTCGATGACCTCGGCCTTCGGCACGAGGAGAAAAAACCCGGAGGTCGGGTTCGGCGTCGTCGGCACATAGACGCTGAGATGCTCGCCGCTCAGATGCGCCGCCACTTCGCCGCCCGGCTTGCCGGTCAGGAAGGCGATCGTCCAGGCGCCACGCCGCGGATATTCGACCAGCAGCGCTTTGCGAAAAGCGTTGCCCGACGACGAAAACAGCGTATCCGAGACCTGCTTGACGCTGTTATAGATCGAATTGACCACCGGAATGCGCGCCAGCAGGCTTTCCCACCAGCGAATCAACCGCTGACCGATGAAATTGGTCGCCAGCAGACCGGTGAGCAGAATGATCAGCAAAGTGAGCAGCGCACCGCCACCGGGAATGTCGAAGCCGAACAGCCGCCGCGGATGAACCGCCTCGGGCAGCCACTGCAGCGTACCGTCCATCGTGCCGATGATCGACATCAGCACCCAGGCGGTAATCGCCAGCGGCACCCAGATCAGCAGGCCGGTGATGAAATAGCGCTTGATCACTTGGCGCTGCAGGCCGCCGCCACTTCCGGCGCGCAAGGACACGCCGGCGACGGCGCTGGCGTCTCGCTTTTTTCAGTCGCCGTGCTGTCGGCCGGCTGCTTGTCGACCTTGCCGCCGCCATTCTTGAAATCGGTCGCGTACCAACCGTTGCCTTTCAACTGAAAACCGGCCGCAGTGACCTGCTTGCTGTAAGTCGCCTGCCCGCAAGTGGGACAAACACTAAGCAGCGGATCGCTCATTTTTTGCAGATGATCTTTTTCAAAACCACAGGACGCGCAACGATAAGCGTAGATGGGCATGGCTAACCTTCAGAAAGTCCAGCAAAACTGCGCATTATACCGGAAGGTGTTGTACGCGAAACGCCGCAAACGGGGCGCGAAGTCCACCCAGCTGCCGTGTAAGTAGATCGAGGTTTCAAACCATGATGAGCACGATAGAATGTTGCGCAAGCAGCGTGGCTTGCCGATCAATTTGGCCAAAAGCTTTTCGCCATTTTGCCGCCGGCGTACTTTCTTCGACGACGGCATCCGCTGGAGCGTGTCACTGTCGCTCGGAGTTGATTTCGTCATGCCACTCAGGGCTCCACTTGTCCGGGAGCATTTTCTGTCCTGACAAACAGGACCATCTCACTTTTCAGGAGCGCTGCCTTGGCCATCGATCCGTTTGCCCAGTTTCACGAAATGCACGATTTTTACGAGCCATCCGGTATCCATCAACTGGCCGACGGCCGTTTTCTCGTCGTCGAAGATGAGGAAAAACATGCCTTGAGCCTGCTGACGCTACACGAAGGCCGCTGTCGGCGGACGTCACTGGCGGCGCCGTTCTGGTCGTGGGGACAGGGCGATTTCTGGCAGCTCGACGATCTCGAAGGCGTGACTGGCGATGCTGCCGGCTTCGTCTACGCGATCACGTCGCATTCGCGCGACGAGAAAGGCGAAACGCATAAAGCGCGCGAACGACTGGTCCGTTTCCGGCTCGACGGCGACAAGGTCGAGGAGCCGCGCGTCGTCGACAATCTGAAGCGGGCGCTGACCGCCGCGCACCCGGTGCTGGCGGCTGCGGCTGAGGTGCGACGGGTCAAGAGCGAGGGCGGTTTGAACATCGAAGAACTGGCGATGAGCGCCGATCAGCGCCGCTTGCTGATCGGTTTCCGCAGCCCCTTGCTCGACGGACGGGCGATCATCGCCGCCATCGACAATGTGTCGGCGATTTTCGACGACGATGCCCGGCCAGAAGTGTCTGCGCCGCTGATCGCGCTCGATCTCGACGGACAAGGCATACGCGGCATGTCGTATGTACCTTTCCTGCACGGCTACCTGCTGATCACCGGCCCGGTGGCGCGCGAACAGATCGACTTCAGTTTGTGGTTCTGGGATGGTGTCCGCGACAGTACGCCGCGACGCGTACGCCTTGCCGGCATGCCCGGCTTCCGCCATGCCGAAGGCGTGGCGCCGGCGATCATCGACGGCCGGCCTTACCTGATGCTGGTCAGCGACGAAGGCGACCGGAAAGAAGCGCGTCACGCGCGCTATCTGTTGTTGTCGCCGGAACAACTGCAGATTGATTGAGCTGCGTTGTCGTCAGTCGAACTGCGGTTCGGGTGGAGCGTCGTCTGTACTTCGATTACGGAACCGCAACAACTGATTCCGGCTCGGGAGAAGTGAAACCGACGGCAAGTCAGCGGCGGTCCTCACCCCTGGGAGAGAGGCTGATTACTATTTCGGAATAGAGAGTTGCATTCACCGACAGCAATTTCATAACAAAACGGCCCGAAGCGATTTCGGGCCGTTTCAGCGCGGAAAAGCGAAAAAAGCAAAACGGAAAAAGCAAGCTTGGCTTCAGTCAACAGCGGGCTGTTTGCGGACGCCGAGCCGTCTTGCCAGCCCGAGCAATCCGACACCCATGAGGGCAAGCGTCGACGGCAGCGGGAGGCCATTTGCGCCGAGAATGACAGGGACATTCGGGTCGCCTTGCGACAATGGGCCGACCCCGCCCAATTGGAAGTTGATCGATGTGCCGCCAATGCTTGTCAGATCGATGTTAACGACGTTGCTCGGGTCAATGCTCAGCCAGTCCGTATCAATCGCGCCGATACAAAGGCGAGCGGATTGGGGAATGAACGCCGAAATGCTGGCCAGCGTGTTGTTGTTGGTAATCGTGACGTTGCGTCCGAGCGCGACGTTATAAAGCCACGCGTCCTGAGGCGTCGTTCCTGCCGGTGGCGCCATTCCGCAATGGTCACCGCCCGGGCCGGACGAGTATTTACCGGTATATCCGACGATGAAATCGAATCCTTGGCTGACAGACTTTGAATCACCATTGTTGAACTGCAGCGGCGTAATCTTGTGAAACAGAATCTGATCGAGCGGGAAGTTGAAGCCGTAAATTACCGCATTGGTCGTGGTAGGGCTGTTGTGATCCACCTTCCAGGCGTCTACCGCCGCCGCGCTATCGAGAAGGTTCCGTTCGGCCAAACCGTTGCATTGCGGATCCGGACCAGATGCCGGAGCGCCTGGAGAATTGCAATTGCCCAAGCCGACAAACACGCCAGGCAAGGGACTTGCCGAACCGGTGAAGATTCCTCCCGGCCCCGCTGGATCGACGCCATCGATCGTCAGACTGAAAAGATCGGCATGCGCCTGAAACGGCAAGCTTATGGCAAGAGCGATAAAGGAAGCGCGCAGTTTGCTGAATTTCATGTCTTGTTTCCTTTAGTTTATCTGGGCTGATGGGGACAATACTTTTGTAGCAAGCAATTAATCCGGCCAACTCGGAAGCAAAAAACATGCCGTATGTATAATTTATATTTAAATTATAAGAGAATATGCTTCTCACAGTCGATGTGAGCTTTCAACTGTAAATTTTTCCGACACGAGTCAATGACCTATAAGGTCAATATCTTCAGGCTCGTCAGCGACTACAGCCGGGGTTGATCAGTCTATCCGGAAGCTGCGCACGCCCAGAATCACGCCAGAAATCAGCAGGACGATACCCAGCGTCACCGGTCCCTCGGGCAGTGCGCCGCGCCAGATGAAGGCATAGGCCAGCGCGGCCAGCGTTTCGAAAACGATCAACTGGCCGACGAGAGCCGTCGGCAACAGTTGGCTGGCGCGATTCCAGAGCAGCGTACCCAGCCAGGAAGCGCATAGGCCGAGCAGCAGCATCAGTCCAAGATAGCGCAGCGGTCGCGCTCCCCAGGGATAGTCGAAAGCGCTGTCGCCGTCGAAATGGAAACCGGCGGCGAGCATGCCGAGCGCGGCGAGCGGCAGCGTCGCCAATCCCTGCGCAACGGCCCAGGTACCCGACGAGATCGCCGGTCTCTGTCGCAGCCAGTATGCGTTGCGGATCGGATACCAGGTCCAGGCGAGCAGCGCGCCGATGGCCAGCAGGATGCCCAATCGATGCGCGTACTGGCTGTGCGGATCGGCCAGATGCGCCGTTTCATGACGGTTGACCAGCACGATGCCCAGTGCGATGACCAGCAACGACGGTGCCAGACGGCGCCACGGCAATGCTTCGGCGCCGAAATTGCTGGCGATGGCGATGACGATCGGCAAGGTGCCGATCAGCATCGTCGGCACCGGCGCGCCAGCCAGCTGGATGGCGCCGGCCAGGCACAGGTAGTAGACCAGATTGCCGATCAGCGCCAGTTCGGTCGCTCGCCACCAGTCGGCGGCTTGCAAGGCCAGCAGACGCCGCCGATCGCTGTAAGCCAGCATCAAGGCGATGACGCCGAAAGCCAGATAGCGGCCCAGCGAGAGCATCGCCGGAGGATAATCGGGCAACAGCAGCGGAACGACGAAGACCAGGCCCCAGAGCAAGCCGGCGCCGAGCGCACAGGCAAAACCGGCCGCCAGGGAGCGTGACCGGCGGCTGCCAGGTTGAGGGACTGTGATGATGGCTTTAATTGCGGGTAACTGTCAGCCAGGTCCCTGGCGGCGGAAAAGCGGCAGGTCGGGCAAACGCAGTTCCGGCCATTCGATGGCGTCGAGCATGTTCTTGACGATCAGTCCCAGTTCGGTATCGCCGACGATGCTCAGCTCACGGTTGAAGAACAGCGTGTCCGGGTCTTCCTGGCGCAAAACGAGCTTCAGGAAACTGGCCAGATTGGCGCGGAAGCTCAGATCGGGCGCCGCCGGGGTGGTCATCATCGGCCGAAACAGGCCGGCGCGATAGCAGAAAGCCGCCTGACTGCCGGCGTCGATGACCTCGACGACGAAACATTTTCCTTCGAGCCGGTCCAGACTTTCCGCCGGCAGAATGCGAATCTTGGCGGCCGCGTTCAACGCTGTCGCCAAGGCCAAGGCGTGCGGCCATTGCGGCAGATGCGGGCCGATCGTGGCGAAGATCGCTGGCAGCTTGAAGCCGGAGAATGAAGCCTCTGGACGCATGATCGATTCCTCAATAAAAGACACCCGGCGACAAAAAGGTCAAAGGTTCGGACGGTCGGACGGATGCTGCGCAATGCCCGCGTTGCCGAACCAGTAACCATTGACCAGACCTTCCGTCGCCCACTGCGCGCTCTGCGCCGCGTCTTCGTCGGACTGACCCCGCCGGGCGGCATCGAAAGCGGCGATGATCGCCGGCATGTGTGTAGATTGCGGACTGATGCGCACGCTGTCAATGCCGAGCGCGAGCAATTCCGGCATCTGTGCCAGCAGGGAATAAGTCTGTGCCGACATCGTCTGGATACCGTTGATCGCCAGGAAGGGTTGTGCTTCGCGGGTGCGCAGCGTCAGTCCGTCCGGATGATCCAGACACTTGAACTGGCAATCGTCCTTGTTCAGCTGATAGTGGCGGGCGGTGAAGCAGCGTGCCGAAAAAGCCAGCGGCAACTTGCCGAAAACGAAGACTTCGCTTTCCACACCCGCCGGCCGCTGGCGATGCAGGCGGCTGATCAGCGGCCGGTCGCCTTCGAGCGGCGGCAGCCAGCGTCGCAGGCCGTAACGGGCGTAAGTGGCCAGCGTCACTTCGTTATAAATGTTCAGATGCGGTCCGGCGACGAATGGGTGACCGGCAACGATATTGACGGCACCGAGATCATTGACTTCGAGCAAGGCGCCCGGGATGTCGCTGAGCGCGGCGTGCAGGCGGCGCACGGTTTTCAGGTCGTTTTCCGATTCGAGCAAAGCCGGCGCCGACAGCACGACTTCCTTGCCGGCGGCGCTGAGATCGTGCGCCAACTGCAGCCAGTCGCCGAGGCGCAACTGCTGGCGACGCGAACAGACCGTTTCGCCGACATAAACGATATCGATGGCCGGATTCTGCGCGATAGCGGCGTAAAACTCGAGTATCTCGTGCTTGGGCCAGAAAAAGAGCAGAGGACCGAGAGCCAGCTTCATCCGCTTCGTACCGCTCAACGCCAGGGACGGTTGTAAGCACCCAGCGTGATCTGCTTGCCCTCGGAGACTTTGGCCAGCGCGGCCTGCCACGCCGGGCTGATCTGAAAATGCCCGTCGTCGCGCGCCAGCGCATCGAGTGCCGCGCGCAGCACACGCGTCACTTGCGCAACGTAAGTCGGACTGCGTTGCCGGCCTTCGACCTTGATCGCCGCGACGCCGATGTCGGCGATCGCCGGCAGAATTTCCAGTACATTCAGACTGGTCGGTTCCTCGAGCGCGTAATAGGTGGCGCCGTTGACGTCGAAACGGCCTTTGCACAGCGTCGGGTAACCGGCCGGCTCGTCGTCGCTGAAGCGATCGATCAGGATACCGTTCAGGCGTGTGCTCATGC
>CAYRXO010000069.1:0-16441 GCA_964428215.1 uncultured Candidatus Accumulibacter sp.
AACGTCATCTGACGATCAGTCTCGGTGTCGCCGTGGCACCGATTCCTGGTGGACTGACGGCGGAAGCGCTGGTCAATGCCGCCGATCGTGCGCTCTATCGTGCCAAGGACAACGGCAGAAATCGCTTTATGTACTACGATTTTGGCAGTCGGCAAGTACGCACCGGTGTCGAGCCTCGTGCCGACATGATCGGTTGATGACCGCGAAGCACGTCTGGCATGGCCATCGCTGGCGGGCGATCCTCAAGTCGAGATGTGCGGACCGGACGATGGCTAGCGAAGTCGAATGCAAACAGCCCACGCAAAAACTGGCGGGGGCTGTTCCGGGATGGAGCGGAGGTGGAGATTACACGGTCACCGTTTCCGCAACCTCACTGAATTCCTTGATCTGGTCGAAATTCATGTAGCGGTATACATCCGCTGCCTTGGCGTTGACCGCCTGGACCTGCGCCAGATATTCAGCCGGCGTCGGGATGCGGCCCATCAACGCGCAAACGGCGGCCAACTCGGCCGATCCCAGGAAAACATTGGTGTCGATGCCGAGACGGTTCGGGAAGTTGCGCGTCGACGTCGACATCGCCGTGCTCCCCTTGCGGATTTGTGCCTGATTGCCCATGCACAAGGAGCAGCCGGGCATTTCCATGCGCGCGCCGGATTTGCCGAGGATGGCGTAATAGCCTTCCTCGTTGAGTATCATCGCGTCCATCTTGGTCGGTGGCGCGATCCACAGCCGTGTCGGAATGTCGCTCTTGCCATCCAGCACCTTGCCGGCGGCGCGGAAATGGCCGATGTTGGTCATGCACGAGCCGATGAACACTTCGTCGATCGTCGTACCGGCCACTTCCGACAGCAGTTTGACGTCGTCCGGGTCGTTCGGGCAGGCCACCAGCGGCTCCTTGACATCGGCGAGATCGATGTCGATCACCGCCGCGTAGTCGGCGTTTGCATCGGCCTTTAGCAGTTCGGGTTTGGCGATCCAGGCTTCCATGGCCTTGATACGACGACCGAGGGTACGCGCGTCCTGGTAGCCGTTGGCGATCATCCACTTCATCAGGGTGACGTTCGAGCGCATGTACTCGATGATCGGCTCCTTGTTCAGGGCAACGGAGCACGCCGCGGCGGACCGCTCGGCGGCGGCATCGGAAAGTTCGAAAGCCTGCTCGACCTTGAGGTCAGGCAAACCCTCGATTTCCAGGATGCGTCCAGAGAAGATGTTTTTCTTGCCCTTCTTTTCGACGGTCAGCAGACCGGCCTTGATGGCGTAGTACGGGATGCCATTGACCAGGTCGCGCAGTGTCACGCCGCGCTTACTGGCCTCCTCCAGCGAACCCTTGAAGCGGACGAGGACCGATTCCGGCATGTCGAGCGGCATCACCCCGGTGGCGGCAGCGAATGCGACCAGACCGGAGCCGGCCGGGAAGGAAATGCCGATCGGAAAACGGGTATGCGAATCGCCGCCGGTGCCGACGGTGTCGGGCAGCAGCAGACGGTTCAACCACGAGTGGATGATGCCGTCGCCCGGCCGCAAGGCCACGCCGCCACGCGTGCTGATGAAACTAGGCAGTTCGCGGTGCATGCGCACGTCGACCAATTTCGGATAGGCCGCGGTGTGGCAGAAGGACTGCATCACCAGGTCGGCCGAGAAGCCGAGGCAGGCCAGGTCTTTCAGCTCGTCGCGGGTCATTGGGCCGGTGGTGTCCTGCGAGCCGACTGTCGTCATGCGCGGTTCGCAATAGGTGCCGGGCAGGATGCCCTTTCCTTCGGGTAGGCCGCAGGCGCGACCGACCATCTTTTGTGCCAGTGAATAGCCGTTGCCGGGATCGGCCGGATTCTGCGGCAGTTTGAACAAGGTCGATGGCGGCAAGCCGAGTGCTTCGCGAGCCTTGGCGGTCAGGCCGCGTCCGACGATCAGCGGGATGCGGCCGCCGGCGCGCACTTCATCGAGGATCACTGGTGTCTTGAGTTGCGATTCGGCGATCTGGACGCCGTTCTTGAAGGAGGTGACCTGCGAAGTGGCCGCGTCGATGCGCAATTCGATCTCGTCACCCATCTCCATCTGCGCGACGTCGATTTCGATCGGCAGCGCGCCGGCATCCTCCATGGTGTTGAAAAAGATCGGTGCGATCTTCGATCCAAGGCAGACGCCGCCGAAACGCTTGTTCGGCACGTAGGGAATGTCTTCGCCGGTGAACCAGAGTACCGAGTTGGTGGCCGATTTGCGCGACGAACCGGTGCCGACGACATCGCCAACATAGGCGATCAGGTGGCCTTTCTGGCCGAGCGCGTCGAGCTGCTTGATCGGGCCGCGTTCGCCGACCTTGTCCGGCTCGATTCCCGGGCGCGGATTCTTGAGCATCGCCAATGCGTGCAGGGGAATGTCCGGCCGCGACCAGGCGTCGGGCGCGGGCGACAGATCGTCGGTGTTCGTTTCGCCGCTGACCTTGAACACCGTCAGTTTTTGCGACGCCGGCACTTCCGGGCGCGAGGTGAACCACTCGCCATCGGCCCAGCTTTGCATGACGCTGATCGCATTGGCGTTGCCGCGATCGGCGAGTTCCTTGACGTCGTGGAAGAAATCGAAAACCAGCAGGGTCTTTTTCAGACCGGCAGCCGCAGCGGCGCCGTTTGGGCCATCAAGCAGGTCGATCAGCGGTTTGACGTTGTATCCGCCGAGCATCGTCCCGAGCAACTCGGTGGCTTTTTCAGATGAAATAAGCGCACAGCTTTGTTTGCCCTTGGCGACCTGTGTCAGGAACTCGGCCTTGACCTTGGCCGCGTCGTCGACGCCGGCGGGGACGCGATAGGTAATCAGTTCGACAAGATTGGCCTCCTCGCCGGCCGGCGGGTTGTTCAACAGACCGACCAGTTCGGCGGTCTGTTTGGCGGTCAGCGGCAGGGGTGGAATACCAAGCGCTGCACGCTCGGCAACATGGGCACGATAGGATTCCAGCACGGCGACGTCCTTTCTCAAAGGTGGTAGCACAGCAAAAACGGCATTGTACTGCAAGGACGTGTACCCGGCGGACGCTTTGCCTTGACAGAGGGTAAACGTATGAATTTTATGTAAGACCAATGAGTTCAGCGCGGAAGAGTCATCGAGGCAAGACGAATCGGTGCCGCATCATGAATGCCGCGCGTCAGCGTTTTGCCGCCCAATTGGCAATGAGTCGGTGTAGGGTCGGCAAACCTTCGCGGATCGCCACCGGCCCGGGATTGAGAATCACCGCCGATTTGATCTCATGCATTTCCCCGGCGACCACCGGTGCAAGATCGTGCCAGCCGGTCGGGCGGCGATTTTTTCGGGACGAAAGCGCTTGCCACACCAGGAGCCGATGATGATATCCGGCGCGCGGCGGACAACTTCGTCGGCGTCGGCGATGATTCGCCCGTTGGCTGCCTGCTGACTGGCGCGATCGGCAAAGACATCATCGCCGCCGGCAAGGGAGATCAATTCTGAAACCCAGCCGATGCCCGACATCAGCGGCGCGTCCCATTCCTCGAAATAGACACGCGGCCGGTGTGGCAAGGCCGTAGCGGATTGTCGGGTTTGGTCGATCTGGCCGCTCAACTCTTCGACCAAGGCGAGCGCGCGTTCCTCGGCGCCGACCAGTCGACCGAGCGTTTCGATCATCGCCAGGATACCGTCGATGCTGCGCTGGTTGAAGGCATGCACGGCAATTCCCGCCGCGATCAACTGGCTGACGATGCCGGCCTGCAGATTGGAAAAGGTGAGCACCAGATCGGGTTGAACGGCGAGGATTTTTTGCAGGTCGCCGCTGGTAAAAGCGAAAACTTTGCGTTTTTCCCGCCGCGCCTGCGGCGGATAGACGGTATAACCGCTGATACCGACGATGCGCGCCTGTTCGCCGATGGCATAAAGAACCTCGACGGTTTCTGTCGTCAGGCAGACGATGCGTTGCGGCAGACGGCGAGCATTCATTTTGCCGGCCGGCGCGCGCGCGCCGTTTCCAGATGCTGACACAGCTGTTCGGCGCCGTCGAGCAGGCGCGGAGTGTGACGCTGGATCAGATCGGGCGGGATAAAGAACAGATTGCCGCGCGCTACAGCGGTGATCGCATGCCAGCGCCGCCAATCCTCCAGCCACTCCGGGCGCGCCTCGCCCATGCCGCTGGCGACGATCGCTTCCGGATTGGCAGCGAGCACCGCTTCGACACTGATAGTCGGCGCCAAGGTGGCGATTTTGCCGAAAACGTTTTCGCCGCCGCATAATTCGATGACGTGTGAAATGATTTGCTGACCGCCGATGGTCAGCAGCGGTTGCTTCCAGATTTGATAGAAGGTGCGCACTGTCGAGCGCTCGCTGTATTTCTGGCGCAAGATCGCCAGTCGTTGACGAAACGCCGCCGCCGAACGGCTGGCGACCGTTGTGCTGCCGGTCAGTTGCCCGAAGCGCTCGATTTCTTTGGCGATATCGTCGATCCGATTCGGCTGCGACAAATAGATTGGCAGACCGAGCGCGCGCAGCCGGCCGAGGTTGACGGCCGCATTGCCGCTTTGCCAGGCAACGACCAGATCCGGACGCAGGGCAGCGACGCGTTCGAGATCGACGCGCGAATAGGCGCCAAGGCGGGTGATACGGGAAGCTTCTGGTGGATAGTTGCCGTAATCGACGGTGCCGACCAGACGGTCGCCCGCACCGGCGGCAAACAGCGTTTCGGTGATGTGCGGCGCCAGGCTGACGATGCGCCGCGCTGGCTGTGCCAGACGCACCGTCGCGCCACTGTCATCGACAACGACGACTTCAGCGTAGCCGCATCCGGCGAAAAGCAGACAAATCATGCCGATGACACGCTGGCGGCTGGCGATGTTCAAGACTCGCCATAACAGCGGAAGCAGATTCAAGACGTCTCATCCTCCACGAGCACGAGCAATATTGAAATATCGGCTTTGCGTACCAGACGCTCGGCGGTACTGCCGACGAAAAAGTGTTCGACGACGCGCGGGACAACCTCGACACTCGCCACGCGTGCCGTTTCGGCTTGTCGTTCGAGAAAGGATTGAGCACTAGGACGCAAGCGCGTTTCGGTTTCACCGACGCGGTTGGGCAGCAGCATCGCCACTTCGCGTTATGCAAAGATAGCTGCGTCGACCGCGTGACACAGCGCCAGACCGGCCCGCGTCGCTTTGGCCGGATCGATCGCAGCGGCAAGAACCGGCTGGGTCATGCCGCTCTGATCGAGAGCAACCATGATACGTTGTACATCGACGATCCTCCTGCCATGCGACGATCAAGCCGGTTTCACTCCCGGCGATCGGCGCGAAGCGGTGCCGACGGCGGCGATTTCAAGACCAGTGGCAAGCCGGCGGCAACCAGGGTGACCTGTTCGCAAACGGCGGCGACCCGCTGATTCAGCCGGCCTTGCTCGTCGGCAAAGCAGCGCGCGAGAGCGGTCATCGGCACAATGCCGCAACCCACCTCGTTGCTGACCAGAATCTGCTCTCCGGGCAGCGACGGCAAGGTTTCGATCAACTCCTGCGTTGCCGGTTGCAGACGTGCTCCCGACAGCTGATTTCCTGCCTCGGCCTGACTCGTCGCATCGTCGCCGATGATGAGATTCGACAGCCAGAGGGTCAGGCAGTCGACCAGCAGACAATGATCGCTTGCGGCATGACGGCGCAGTGCCGCCGCCAGTTCGCGCGGCTCTTCGACCACTCGCCATGCCGGCGGGCGTTGCGCGCGATGGACCGCGATGCGGTGCTCCATTTCTGCATCGAGCGCCTGTGCCGTGGCAATGTAAATGACCTGCAAACCGCTGGCCACGGCTCGCTGTTCCGCCAGACGACTCTTTCCCGAACGGGCGCCGCCCAAAATCAGTTCGCGCATGCGACAAGCTTAACATGTGCGAACGAATGGGATAATGACCGTTTCACAACCGGAAGACCCAGCCATGTCCTTCAGCATCCGTCCGCTCCAGCCACTGCCTGGTCTGCAAGCACGCATCGATTCGAAAACGAAACCGCTGGGTTCGCTCGGTCAACTCGAAAAGCTGGCGCTGCAGATCGGCGAAATCCAGCAAACGCTGACGCCCCGCCTCGCGCAGCCGCATCTGCTGGTCTTCGCCGGCGATCATGGCGCGGCACGTGCCGGCGTTTCAGCGTATCCACAGGAAGTGACCTGGCAAATGGTCGAAAATTTTCTGGCCGGCGGCGCGGCGATCAACGTCTTTGCCCGTCATAACGACCTGTCTTTGCAGGTCATCGACGCGGGCGTCGCGCACGATTTTGGCATACGGGCGGGTCTGGTCGACGCCAAGATCGCCGCCGGTACGCAAAATTATCTCGAACAGCCGGCGATGAGCGCCGAACAGTGTCAGCTGGCGATCGAGCGCGGTGCGACGATCGTGCGCGAACTCGCCGGACGCGGTTGTCGGGTGCTTGGTTTTGGCGAAATGGGCATCGGCAATAGCGCCGCCGCTGCGCTGCTCACTCACTGCCTGACCGGGGAAGCGCTGGCCGAGTGCATCGGTCGCGGCACGGGCCTCAACGACGCCGGTCTGGCACGCAAAAAGCAATTGCTCGCGCAAGCGGCAGCGCGCGCCGCTTTGCCGCCGCAGGCCGATCCCCAACGCGTGCTGGCCGAATTCGGCGGCTACGAAATGGCCATGATCTGCGGCGCATTGCTGGCCGGCGCTGAAGCCGGGATGCTGCTGCTGATCGATGGCTTCATCGTCACCGCCGCGCTGATGGCAGCCGTGGCCATCGCGCCAGCGGTACGCGACTATTGCGTATTCTGTCATCGTTCCGCCGAACCGGGACATCGGGTATTGTTGAACGCGCTGCAAGCCGAACCGCTGCTCGACCTCGGGTTGCGTCTCGGCGAAGGAACCGGCGCCGCACTGGCCTGGCCGCTGGTACGTGCCGCCGTGGCCTTTCTTGATGAAATGGCCAGTTTTGCTTCAGCCGGCGTCAGTGATCGGGCTTGACGTCACAGTTGCGGGCGAATGGCCAGGACGCGCCGGCGTGTTCCTCGCGACGTACGCTGGCCGGCTTCTGGGCAATATCAGACGATGATTTCTTTCAATCGTCAGCCTTTTTCCTTGTTCTTGCCCGGGCGGGCCAGTTCTTCCCTCATTTCGATGGGCGCCTGGCCTGACACAATCTTCCGGTGAGCGGCCGTCGCCAGTGGTCAGGAATCGGCTTCGGTTTGCTGGCCTATGCGATGTGGGGATTATTCCCGCTCTTCTTCCGCCAGTTGGCGCACGTTTCACCGCTGGAAATCCTTTGTCACCGTGCCTGGTGGGCCTGTGTCTTCGTCAGCCTGCTGCTCAGCGTGCGCCAGCAGTGGGGCAAAGTCTTTGCCGTGCTCGGCAATCTCCGACAAATGCGCTGGCTGTTGCTGGCCTCTTTGCTGATCGGCAGCAACTGGTTGATGTTCCTGTGGGCAGTGGCCGAGCATCAGGTGGTCGCTTCCAGCCTGGGCTATTTTCTGACGCCGTTGGTCAATGTTCTGCTCGCCTTGCTGGTACTGAAGGAAACGCTCAACCGCTTGGAATGGCTGGCCGTCGGGCTGGCCTTGCTGGCAGTCGGTCATGAGATCGTCGCCAATGGCCAATTGCCTTGGATTTCACTGTTCCTTGCCGGCACTTTCGGTACTTACGGACTGGTGCGAAAGCGCTTGCCGATCGATGTGAGCAGCGGGTTGTGGTTGGAGACAGCCATGATGCTGCCTGTCTGCGCGCTTTACCTTGCCTGGAGCGGGTACCAGGGAACAGAAATCCTCAGCCGGCATGATTTGACGACCCTGTGCTGGTTGATCGGCGCAGGGGCACTCACCGCACTGCCTTTGCTGGCATTTGCGGCGGCGACGCAGCGGCTCGATCTGGCCAGCGTCGGCATGCTGATGTACATCAATCCGACTTTGCAGTTCGTCATCGCCGTGTCGCTATTCGGCGAACCGATGCAAGCGACGCGCTTGGTCAGCTTTGCGCTGATCTGGCTCGGCCTGCTGGTTTACAGCGTCAGCGCCTGGCGGAAGTATCGCCATCCTGGCTGAGCAACAAGCGGGGCTGGCGGTAAATCGATGCTTAGCGAACATGCCAATGAAATAATTCGCCAATTCACGCAACTGGCGAAGCCATTCGATTAACAGGTCGAAAAAACGGTTCGCATTCGCAGATTTCAGCGACTAAACTTTTTTGTGGAAATGCTCTGAAATCGGCTTGTGGATGGGTTGGCAAATTTGCCACCTCGACGTGAGACGCCCTCTCGCTGCAATAAGTAAAGTGGTTACGACGGGGCAACAGCACAATTCGGGCGAGTATTGACCGGTAGCGCATTTGCTGGAGAAGTGTCGAATTATCCTGTCCTGATTCGTCTTCCTGGTGCAAAGAGCCAGCCATGACTGCACGCCTGTCATCATTCTCTGGTGTAACGAGCCAATCAACATTTGCTTTGGCCCATCATTTTTCACTGCCGCGGCCAGATCGGCCTTTGGCGAATCGGTAAGGAACTGAGCATGTTGTACCGTTTGCGCAATCTTTCATTGAGTCTGAAATTCAATTTTGTACTGGCAGCTGTTTTGTTGATGGTCATCGCCGCCGCCACCTTGTGGACGAACAGCGTACTGCGCAGCCAACTGATCGCCAGGGCGACGGACGACATGGGACGCGTCAATCGGCTCGTCGTCTCGGTCTTCGCGGCCTACGACAACAGCCTGCGCACGGAACTCGACCGCCTCGGCAATCTTTTCGTGCACAAGCACGGCCAGGGGCTGCAAAGGGTCGACAATGGTGACAAACCGTATCTTCTGCTGGCCGGCAGCCGCGTGGAAGACCGGCTCGACCTGGTGGACAATTTCACGGCCCAAACCGGTGCGGCAGCGACCATTTTTCTACGTCAGGGCGATGATTTCATTCGCATTACCACGTCGCTGAAGAATGACGACGGCAGCCGGCCCAGCGGTACCGCTCTCGGACCCCAACATCCGGCCAGACAGCCTTTGCTCGCCGGGAAAAGCTTCATCGGCAAGGCCACGATTCTCGGCAAGAATTACATGACCTACTATGCGCCGGCGCTCGATGCCGAAAAAAAGGTGATCGGCGCCTTCTTCATCGGTATCGAACTCACCGAGACGATCAAGGCACTGAAGAAAAGTCTGCTGGCCTACAAGATCGGCGACTCCGGTTACGTCTTTGCCGTCGATGCCGGTCAAAACCTGGGAAACATAGTGTTGCACCCAAGTCTCGAAGGCAAGAATTCGCTGGATTTCAAGGACAGCAAAGGTTTCGCATTCATCCGCGAAATGCTCGACAAGAAGAGTGGTTTCTTTTTTTACGACTGGGCCAATCCTGGCGAGACGCGTATGCGGCAAAAGGCGATAGTCTTCGAGCATTTTCCCGAGTGGGACTGGGTAGTCGGGGCCACCTGCTATATCGACGATTTCAACAAAACGGCGGATATCGTCGCGCACAGTCTGCTGATCATGGCCGTGGCGGTACTCGCCGTCGCCATCGGCAGCTGTTTTCTGATGACGCGCCGGTGGATTTCCCGGCCGCTGCAGCAACTGATCGGCGACGCAGACCGTATTGCGGCCGGCGATCTGCAATCGACCATTCCAGCCGGCAACGCCGACGAGGTCGGGCGTTTGCGTCGGGCGGTGGCACAGATGGCGGGCAATCTGAAAAGCACCATCGGCGAAGTGCGTCAGACGTCGGGTCGGGTCATCGAACACGTCAACGCCCTGGTCAACTCGGCTGAAAGTGTCAGCCAGGGCTCTGAAAATCAACGCGAATCGGTGACCAGCATGGCGGCGTCGGTCGAAGAAATGAGTGTCAGCATCGACCAGGTGGCGCAGCATGCGCGCGATGCCAGCCAGTTGACCGACCGTTCCGGCAAGACCGCCAGCGATGGGGAGGCCGTCGTCCAGCAGGCGGTGGTGGCGATGAACCGGATCACCGATTTCGTCCGTCAGGCGTCGCAGACGATCACCGATCTCGGTCAGCGCTCACAGGACATTTCGGCCGTGGTGCAAGTCATTCGCGAAATTGCCGACCAGACCAATCTGCTGGCGCTGAATGCGGCCATCGAAGCGGCGCGCGCCGGCGAACAAGGGCGCGGTTTCGCCGTCGTCGCCGATGAAGTTCGCAAGCTGGCCGAACGGACGGCCAAATCGACGCAAAGCATTGGCGAGATGATCAGTCACATTCAGGAAGGGGCCGACGCGGCAGTCCGGCAAATGGCGGAAGGGGTCGCCACGGTCGAAACGGGCAGCACGCTGGCCAATCAGGCCGGGGAAGCGATCAACAGCATCGAAAAGGGCACCCGGGAGGTGGCCGGAGCCGTCGACGTCATCGCCAACGCGGCCAGCGAACAAAGTGCGGCCAGTCAGACGCTGGCCGTCGGTATCGAGCGCATCTCCCAGATGGCCGATGCCAACCACTTGGCCGCGCGTCAAACGGCCGAGTCAGCACAAGCGTTACGCCATCTGGCGACACAGCTCGATCAGTCGCTCGCCCGCTTCAGCACCTGACCGGCCACGCGCATCGGGGTCTGCGAGCCGTCAGCGGCCGCTTTGGTCAGCGTTCGCAGGGCCGCCGCTGAGCGAAAAATACCAATTCGCCGGCGGCGGTCTGCACTCTTGCGGCCACCGCGCCTTGCCAGTGGCGGCGTTGGCCATTTTCGGACTTACGGGATCATCTGCGGCAGCAGGTACGCCTGGATGGTGGTGATCACGCCGACGATGAAACAGAGCATCAAGCTGTGTTTGACAGTGAAGCGGAACAAATCCGCTTCGCGTCCGACCAGACCGACGGCGGCGCAGGCAACGGCGATCGATTGCGGCGAGATCATCTTGCCGGTAACCCCGCCGGTGGTGTTGGCGGCGACCATCAAGGTATCGGAAACGCCGATCTGCTGCGCGGTGGTGGCTTGCAGATTGCAGAACAGCGCGTTCGACGAGGTGTCCGAACCAGTCAGGAAGACGCCCAGCCAGCCGAGCAGCGGCGAGAAAAACGGGAAGGCGACGCCGGTGCCGGCAAGCAGCAAGGCGAGCGTTGCCGACAGACCGGAGTAGTTGGCGATGAAGGCGAAAGCCAGCACCATGCCGATCGAGTAGATCGGTTTACTCAGCTCCTTGAAAGTTTCAAAAAAGGTCGTGATCGCCTCGCCCGGACGCATGCGCAGCATGAGCACGGTGACGATCGCCGCCAGCAGGATCGCCGTGCCGGTGGCTGACAGCCAGTTGAACGAATAAGACGCGGCATACGGGCTGGCGGCTTTGACGATCGGCGGCATCTTGACGACCAGTTTGTCGAGCATCGGCACCGAGGTGTTGATCACCGTCCACGCCAGATCGCCGCCTTTGGCAAACAGCGCCTTGAACGGTTTCAGCGACCAGACGGTGACGAAAACGGTCAGGATGGCGAATGGCGACCATGCCTTGAGCACCGTTCCCAGGCTGTAGGTTTCTGTTTTCAGCGTCACGTGCTGGTCGGCGAAGCGGAAGATGCGCTTCGGTTTCCAGAATCTGAGGAAGGTCGCCAAGGTGATCAGGCTGACCAGCGCCGAGGTGATGTCCGGCAGTTCGGGACCAATGAAATTGGCGGTGAAGAACTGGGTGACGGCGAAGCTGAGGCCGGTGACCAGAATCGCCGGCCAGGTTTCGCGCACGCCGCGCCAGCCGTCCATGGTCATGATTACCCAGAACGGTACCAGCACCGATAGGAAGGGCAGTTGCCGACCGGCCATCTGCCCGATCTTGAAAGCGTCGATGCCGGTGACCTGTCCGGCGACGATGATCGGGATGCCCATCGCACCGAAGGCAACCGGCGCGGTATTGGTGATCAGGCACAGCCCGGCGGCGTACAGCGGGTTGAAACCCAGGCCGACGAGTAATGCGGCGGTAATCGCCACCGGCGCGCCGAAACCAGCCGCGCCTTCGAGGAAAGCGCCGAAGGCGAAGCCGACGAGCAGCATTTGCAAGCGCTGATCTTCGGTCAGCGAGACGACCGAGGCGCGGATGATGTCGAATTGCCCGGTCTTGACCGTGATTTTGTAGAGAAAGACGGCAGTGACGATGATCCAGGCGATCGGCCACAAACCGTAGAAGAAGCCATAGACGCCGGAAGCCAGCGCCATGTCCAGCGGCATGCCGTAGAAAAAGATCGCCACGCCCAGGGCCAGCAGGACGGTGATCGTGCCGGCGACATGGCCTTTCAGACGCATCACCGCCAGGGCGAAAAAGAAGAAAATGATCGGTATGGCGGCGATCAGCGACGACAGCCACAGATTGCCGGCCGGGTTATAGAGATGCTGCCAAGTCTGCATAGTGAGTCTCCTTTGGTGAAAAATGACGCGATGGCGGGAAAGAAGGCCGTCGTCCGCCCCGGCTCAACAGCTGCCGATGTTGTCGGGACGACTGCATTCCTCGAGAAGGTAGGCCAGCGAGCGGTAACCGCGTCCGCTCTCCGCACTGAGGCCGATTTCACACGTGCGATTGGTCGATACACCGCAGCGGCAGTCAACAGGCAATTCGTCGTTCAGCGTACGCAAAGCGTGCCGGTTGAGTTCGGGAACGACGAAGCCGCGGTCGCCGGCAAAGCCGCAGCACGACACGCTGGCCGGCGCAATCACCCGTTCGACGCAGGCGGCGACCACTTTTTGCAGCTTGCCGTCCGTGCCACGCTTGCGCACGCTGCAGTTGACGTGCACAGCGATCGGACCGGTTTGCCGGACCAGCCGCAGACGCGGCAACAGCGCGTCGTGAGCGAATTCATGAAAATCGAACACCGGCAGCCGGCCGGCAAGGTAGTCCTGCATGCGTGCGCTGCAGGTGCTGGCGTCCATGATGATCGGATAGCGGCCGTTGTCGCTGGCGGCGCGCAGTGCCGCTTCCAGCTTCGCCGCGCTGGCGTCGGCTTCGTCGGACAGCCCTTTGCTGGCCAGCATCTGGCCGCAGCACAGGCTGTCGAAGGCACTTGGCAAGCGCGGCGCGTAGCCGGCACGGATCAGCAGGGTTTGAATGACGTCACCGAGTTGCGCTTCTCCAGCGGCGTTGGGACCAAAAATCCGCCCGCCGCAAGCCGGGAAATAGACGACTGGATCACCATTGGCCGACTGTGCCGGCACCGCCTGGCCGGCCAGCGGCATGGGCGTTTTCCAGGCGCCGCGCGACAGCCGGCCTATCGTTTGCGGGCCGACCACCGCGCTGGCCAGATGGCCGACTCGCAGGCCAAGACGCGAGCCGGAGGCGACGGTCGAGAAATTCTCGCTGCTCCAGCGGCCGATACGCTTCGCCAGCGCGCCCTGCTGGCGGCCGCGCAAACGACGGGTCAGGTCGCCGGTATTGATGCCGACCGGGCAGGCGGTCGAACACAAACCGCAGCCAGCGCAGGTGTCGAGTCCAAAATAGGGGTAGGCCGCGCCGCTGTCACCTGCCGCTTCACCGGCCGCTCGCCGGCGCGACAGTTCGCGCCAACCGACGATGCGCTGCCGTGGTGACAGTGTCAGCCGGTGCGAAGGGCATAATGGCTCGCAGAAGCCGCATTCGATGCAGCGGTCGACGAGATCTTCGGCCGGCGGCATCGGTTTGAGATGCTGCAGGTGCGCCGCCGGATCGTCGTTGATGATCACGCCCGGGTTGAGCAGATTATCCGGGTCGAACAAGGCCTTGATCTGGCGCATCAGGGCCGTCGCCTGCTCTCCCCACTCCAGTTCGACGAAGGGCGCCATATTGCGGCCGGTGCCATGCTCGGCCTTCAGCGAGCCGTCGTATTTCCTGACCACCAGATGGCAGACTTCGTCCATGAAGCCGGCGTAACGCTGGATTTCGGCCGGATCGCCAAAGTCCTGGGTGAAGACGAAATGCAGATTGCCTTCCAGCGCGTGGCCGAAAATGATCGCCTCGTGGTAACCGTGCCGCTTGAACAGCGCCTGCAAATCGAGCGTCGCTTCGGCGAGCGAGGCGATCGGAAAAGCGACGTCTTCGATGATCACCGTCGTACCGGCGCGACGCATCGCACCCACCGAAGGAAACGTCCCTTTGCGCACTTTCCAATACATGTCGCAGGTCTGCGGGTCGGTCGAAAACGACGCCGGCTCGACGGTCGGCAGGCCGGCGATCGTGGCCAGCGCACCGTCTATGCGTGTCTGCAAGCCGAGCGCTTCGGGTGAACGCACCTCGACCAGCAAGGCCGCCGCCGACTCGCCGAGCGAGCGGATCACCGGCGGCAATCCGGTTTTGTCCTCGACCGAACGCAAGGCCGCCCGGTCGAGCAGTTCGACCGCCGAAACCAGCTGCGTTTTCAGGCGCACCACGGCCTGACAGGCAGTGGCGATGTCCGGGAAGAAAATCAGCGCGCTGGCTTTGCAGGGGTCTTCGGGAACGGTCTGATAGGTGATGCGCGAGATGAAGGCCAGCGTGCCTTCCGAGCCGATCAGCAGATGCAGCAGGACGTCCACCGGGTCGCTGTAATCGACCAGCGCGTTCAGACTGTAGCCGGTCGTGTTCTTGATCTTGAATTTGCGCCGGATGCGCTCGGCCAGCGTCGCATCGGCCCGGGTCTGCTGCGCCAGACGTGCCAGCTCGTCGAGCAGCGGCGCGTGGCTGGCGCGGAAAGCGGCCCGGCTGGCCGCGTCTTCCGTATCGAGAAGGCTGCCATCGGCGAACACCAGGCGCATGCCGAGCACCGTCTGGTAGCTGTTCTGCGCCGTGCCGCAGCACATGCCGGACGCGTTGTTGGCGGCGATGCCGCCGATCTTGCAGGTGGCGATCGACGCCGGGTCAGGGCCGATCTTGCGCCCGAGCGGCGCCAGCCGCCTGTTGACTTCGCCGCCGATGATTCCCGGCCCGAGCCGGACGCTGAGCGCATCGTCGGCCAGTTCGAAATCGGCCAGGCGTTCGCCGATCAGCACCAGGATGCCGTCGCTGATCGCCTGTCCGGAGAGACTGGTGCCGGCGGCACGAAAAGTCAGCGGTACGCGCTGTTCGCGCGCGATGCGCAGCACCTTGACCACTTCATCTTCGCTGTCCACGACGACGACGACTTGCGGAATCAGCCGGTAGAAGCTGGCATCGGTTCCCCAGGCCAAGCGGCGCAATTCGTCACTGATCACTCTGTCGGGCGGAAAAATTTGTTGTAGTGCGGCAACAAGCGGACTCATTTTGTCTCCTCCTCGGATTCCGTTTTTAAATCTGACGATTCATCAATGGAATGAAGATCAGTGCATCGCGTACGGACGTCTGCACCGGCCCCCGGACGGGAATTCACCTAATCGGAACTCCTTGCATACTGAGAAAGCAGTGGCGCGAAGACTAATCCGGAAAGAAAATAGCAGGAAATTGGTAGGACCAATTTTCCGCGTTGACCCTCTGATCGGTAGCAGGCTATGAAAGTACAAAGCGTTGCCGAACTGACCCGCAAGGCCATCGAAGTGCATCTGGTCGACGGTTCGTGGCCGATCGGCATGCGTTTGCCGCCGGAACGGACGATCGCCGATCAACTCGGTGTTTCGCGCAATTCGGTGCGTGAAGCGATTTCCTGTCTGAAAGAGCGCGGACTGCTGTTCAGCAAACAGGGCTGCGGCGTTTTCGTCAGCGATCGTTTGCAGGGCGCCATTTCCTCACCGTGGAAGCAACTGGTGGCTACCCAGCCCGACCTGCGCTGGGACACGCTGGAATTCCGCCGTGAACTCGAAGGGGCAACAGCCTACTACGCCGCGCTGCGCGCCAACGCCGCTGACCTGGAAAAAATCGAGGAAACGATCAGTCGCTTGCTCGCCGCTTACCGCAGCGGTGAAAAGGAAGAGGAATACCGCGCCGACGCCGACTTTCACGAGACCATTGCCGAAGCGTCACACAACAGCATGTTTCTCTTTCTACACTCAGGCATCGTCCGCATGTTGCGCGAGCACATCAGCCTGAACATCATCGGACTCGAAGATCCCAGCGGAGAAATGACCGGCCAGTTGTGTCAGCAACATCAGGATATCTGGCAGGCCATTCGCACGCATCAGCCGGACATGGCCCGACAGGCAATGCTGGCGCATATCAATTTCACCTGGAGCGAACTCGCACGCCGCGCCGGGGAAGAGACGTTGCACGGACCGTGAGCGCAGGATGCAAATCCCGATCGTGGCACAGACTTTGCAATGTCGACACGATTCGGTCAGATCGCCTCGAGGGAAGGCAACATTGATACCTTCACCGGGAATGGGCGACCCGCTTGCGCAAGGGATCGACTCGCTGCCGGCGGCAGACGAAGGAAAAATGGAGTGCCTGCTGGTCGACCGGCGATGCCCACACGCTATCTTGAAAATCGCCGGCGATGACTGCATAATCGGGTCATGGTTGTAATTCCAGCAATCTGGAGGCGTTTTGGACAGGGGTTCGATTCCCCTCACCTCCACCTGAAGGCCGCGGAGAGTCTTCAGGTGGGGGTGTACTGGCTTCGACAGGGCGGGCAAAGGTGCGCAGGCAACCCGAA
>CAYRXO010000070.1:0-16269 GCA_964428215.1 uncultured Candidatus Accumulibacter sp.
CTTTTGCGGTGGGGATATACCCCGCAGCGACCGAGGAGGCGTGCGCTCGAACAAAATCCGATCAAGATTGAGCAATGGCTCAACGATACCTATCCGATGATTGCGGCCCGTGCGAAGGCGGAAGGCGCGACGATTTACTGGGGTGACGAAACGGCGGTTGCTGAAGATGGTCATTGGCTTCGCGGTCATGCGCCAGCCGGCCAAACGCCGATATTGGCAGCACCCAGCAAACGATACGGATTGTCGATGGTTTCGGCGATCAGCAACCAAGGTTTAGTTCGTTTCGAATTCATTGAAGAAGCGATGAATACTGACTTGTTCATCGGCTTCCTGGGGCGGTTGATTGCTGATAGCAACGGAAAAGTGTTTCTGATCCTCGATAACCTGAAGGTGCATCACGCAAGGCTGGTCACGGCATGGCTGGCTGAGCGAAAAGATCAGATTGAGGTTTTCTATCTGCCGTTTTACTCGCCAGAAATCAATCCGGATGGGCGTTGGTGCATAAATCAACATTATTGACCGAAATGTGGTGAAGCATCATTCTGCAGATGGCATTTTTATAACACCTAGTGGTGGCGAATCTTCAATTTTGCTGAGAATTTCAGGAAAAGTGGGAAAGTCTCTATGTATGCGCCAACGCCATCCGGATGAGCATTTGAACCGGGATTTCAAAACCGTATTGCGAACCTCTGATCGAGTGAACAGTAAGAATGGGTTACTGCAAAAAGCCACAACCTTCATGAAGTTTCTCAGTAAAACACCGAAACGGGTCATGGCTTATTTTAAACATGCCTTAGTTCAATATGCCAAATTTTCAGCTATTTGATTGCCAGGTTAATATATCATAGTTGTCTATTTAATTTCCGTTTTAATATCGAAGCTGACGCGACAGCACACCAGGAATCGAGGACGCCTCATTCGCCGACGATGTTGGTGATCATGTTAACGGTGATCCATCGAAGAAAATATCAGATGTTTCAATGTTAATCAATTTAATAGCGGTTTCAATAAAATAATCGTACGAGCGTAGATTCGTAGAACTCAATAAAAGTGACGCCATCAAATAAGGCTTATGAATAATTGTTTTGCGAAAGAGAATTTTTTTTAATGCAACAAAACCTTGACGGCAAAGGAGAATTTTTTCTTTTTTCCTGGCATTATTATCCATCCATCCATCGGCCCACTGGTCGCGCAAATTCTCAGAATAGGAAAATGGGCATTTAATATGGCCAGGATAGCTTTGCCAAGGCACAGATCTTATCGGCTCAGCAAATCGATTAAAAACCTCATTGTAGAATCGATGATAAAGAAAGCCATCAACTGGAGATTTTAAAATATTTAACACCATCCTGGAATCAAAAAATGGAAGAAAAAAATCGATCCTAGACTTATGGATATTCTCATAATGAGAGAAAAGATGACGACGTTGATCATTCATCATAAAAAAAAGATGGCATGCCCGTCCTGGTTCCAAAGAAGCGTAAAGATTAAGTTCTTCATGAATACTTTTATAAATAGCAGAAAAAATATGACGATATTTTTCACGAACCAATTTCATTGGAACATGATATTTTTGCGAAACCACAATTTTTTTCGCCGCACAGTCAAGTCCGGATTGACGCGCCTCATCTAAAATTTCTTTTGTCAAATAAACGTGGCCAACACCAACACTTCCGCCATCTCCAGACCAGATGGTACGTAAACGAGATATACCATTATGATGGACTTTAGATAACTCAAACAAATTAATCGAGTCTACCAATCTATCCGCAAATGATAAATTTTCACCTGGATATTCCATATGACTCGTACTTAGTGCTATTGACGCAAGCTTTCCAAAAACCTGATCTTTCGTTCCAAAGGGTGCAAAATTAATGGTATCGATTGATATGGGAAATTTACTCAAAATTTCAACAATCCAACGAGAATCCATCCCGCCAGACAAGAACGCTGTTGCTCTATCTCTTTTTCCTAAACGACTAACAACCGAAGTACGGAATAAATCTTGCAATTCATCAACTGATAATGTACTGGTTTTTTCACCAATTTCCGAAACCCAGTTCCAATAAAATTTTTTCGTTAAACCCGCGGAAGAACTTTCGAGCAATGATCCTGGCGATAGAACTTGAATATCACGGAAAATTGTTCTGTCGGACAAAGGATGGCCAATTGCAAGAGTTTCTGCCAAGCCAAGAGGATTAAGTTCTTTAGTTAACAACTCGATACCCGACAAAACCCAAAGTGCATTTGAGAAAAAAAATATATTGTCAATGTATGCGTAATATACTGGCCTAACCCCGAGTTTATCTGTAACCAAAATCAGCTTATCGCTGACTATGTTGTAAAACATTGAAGCAAATGAGCCAGAAAAATCTCGAAAAAGAGTATTGGCAACTGTAAACTCTTTATCCAAAAGATCAATTCTTTTTATTGAAAAATCGCTTGTAGCATTCGGCACCGGCTGTCCGGCAATCGCGATCAGTCCATGCTCATTCAACCTAGTTGATTCATCTTCCCAGATTTGAAGGTCCAAATAGCCGATACAAATATTATTGTTAAAAAAAACATTTTCTGATTTTAACGAAGTTGCTATCGATGAAAAATAAGCCTTAAAATTTATGGTTCCTGAAGGATTGCTTGGAGAGTGTGCACCAAAAAAAATAGCCATAGTCGTAATTTAATCAATATAAAATATTATCTGTTCAAGCTTATAAACAAGGACCAAACCACACTCCTTCTCATTTACTCCGAAAAAGACTCAACGTCTCATCAACACCTTTACGATTTATGAGAAAACTAAGCAAGACATAAGTAACCACTCCAACAAAAATCAGAATAGCAAGACTTGTCATTGGATTAACTTTTTCAGCTAGATTCAGCCTTGCAAAAACAACTGCACCACACATAATTATTGTGGCCATGGTTGGCCTAACAAGTGATACAAAGTGCTCTCGCTTTGAAAAGCCAAGCATAACATCAGATTTATAATAAAAATAAAAAAACAATGACGGATAAACGATTCCCCAGGCAAGGCATATACCCAAAAGACCAAACTGGATTCCAACTACAAAAGAGGAAAACATCACTCCCGATATAATACAAGTAATTTTGAAACTGTAATCTGCACGCCCGACCGCATGGAACCCGGCATGCATTACAGTTGATTGAACACGAAAAGGCATAATCACGCATAAAAAAGCGAACGGCATAGCTGACTGCAGCCATTTTTCTCCAAGAAAAATTAAAAATATTTCCTGAGAAATGCTGGCCATTCCCCACATTACTGGAAAAAACACAAGACTGATGGCGCTCATGCCTTTTAAGAGATAAGGAGCGATCAGACCACCTTCACGTTGAATCTTCGCTAACGAGGGATAAAGAATTTGGTTGAGAATGGCAGAAAAACGAGTAGATGGTAGTGACGCAAGATCCATAGCTACAGTGTAGACACCCAAAATATTGTTCCCAAGAAACTTCCCCACTAAAAAAATATCTGACTGAGAGTAAAACATCCAAACAAGTTGAGAACCTGAAATATTACCCCCAAACTTAACCATGCTTCCACAGCCTGAAAACTTGAATATTGGCCAACCTATAGATTTTTGTACAAGATTAAGTCCAACTGCACGGACTAGAGTCTGAGCCAAATTACCCCAAACCAATGAGTAAACTTCATACTTAAAATAAGCCAAAAACAGGGTAAAAACTGCCCCAATCAATGTTGATACAAAATCGATAATTGCACGCCCCCTGAATTCCATGCTTCTATTAAGCAATGCAGAGGGTATAATTATGAAAATCGATAAAATAAATTGGATTGAAAGAAGCTGAATTACCACAATCAATCTTTTGTCATCGAAAAAATCTCCAGCGACATAAGACACTACTATTAAAAGCATCAAAAAAACAACTATATTTGATATGATGATTATCCCAAAAATCTGGCGAATACGCTCAGCGGATAAATCCTGTGTTCTGACCAGCGCTGATCCAAGACCGAGTTCAGAAACGACTGAAAAAGATGTCGTAAATATTCCCGCCAAAGCTATCAACCCATAGTCATCCGGATTAAGCAATCGAATGATGAAAATCGTGATACCCCATGTAACGATTTGCGACGCCAAACGTCCAGCTACGCTCCACTTTACTGCGTCAACAATCTGTGTTCTTAGACTCATCTTATATTATTCATGAAAATTTTTATCGAAACACTCTTAGAACCTTTAAAACATCTAGTCCATTCAAAGAATAGTTGGCAGCTACCACACCAGTCTTTACATAAATTGTCACACCCGGATAATTGAAAAACTTTGGCGTATAAAATCAGGTTCATTAATCAAAATGCGTGAGCGTCATTCCGTAGATGGCATTTTTATAGATTCTGATTCTGATGGTGGCGAATATTTAATTTTGCTGCGAATTGCCAGAAAGTATCACATCCCGATCGATCGTCTGGTTGTCGATGAAAGGATTCAGGATATGAAAATAGCCCGGCAAATACGACTTGAACGCGGCATGGGCAGCTTTCTCGGCGACGGGTTTTCGCATGTGCAGATAGCCCACCCCGTGGCGGCGCAGGTAGCGATCCAGTCCGGATCGTGAAACCGCTGGACAAAAAAATCTACAGGTGACCGCCAGCAGGTCATCCAGAGACAGCGGCGGCGGCTTGCGCAAATGGACGACAATGGTTTCGGTCGTCTGCGGGCGATGCACCGTAGGCAAGCGATCCCGACAATCAGTGCGCGAAGGCCACTTGCGGAGGGTGGCTACCGTGACATGATAACGCCGTGCCAATTTCGAGAGCGGTTCCTGGCTGGCCGCGGTTTCGGCGCGCACGGACGGGGTGGTGCGTGCTTGCTTGTGCAAGGCAATCCACATGGGACAGCACTCCCTGAGAAGTGAACAAGACGCGGCGCACGGGAGAGGCGGCATCCGTCGCCACCTGCTCCGCCACAACAGATTCGCACGCCAGTTGCTCGATCAAACCTTTTAAAACCTCGTGCGCAGAGAACAAGAGAAAACAACTTTTTTGAATAGAATAATCCGGCATACGACAGTTTTTTAATTCCTGTACAACAATCCGCTATATCAAGTCACTTTGGGCGGCTAGGGAAACGCAGATTTATTTGCTTTTAGAAATCTACAAAACAATAAAATCACTGGTTTGATTTGCCGCCTCGGCAGAAAACCCACATTAATTTGAGTTTCCTTAGACGTCGTTTAAGGAAGGGCTGATTAAATCGATTTTCGCCCCAAGATGGGGGCCTAACCCATTGGTTGTACTGATGTCGAAATTTTGTAACACGATTTAATCAGCGCTTCCTTAAGCGATGCAAATACGAACTATTAAAAATTCTTCATACTAATACATTAACAAATCTGGTTTACCTTAAAAAAATAATTCTATAATTATTTTTTTCTTAAAAATCAAAATGTTGCGTAAACTTTCTGGAATTTTTTTGTATGAACTAAAAATATTTAATCCTTAGGGAAGCGCTGATTTAATCGCTCTCTCACTTCGATCTACTACGCAACTAATAGATTTCATTTCTGCAGAAATCCCACTTGCCGATTAAATAAGCGCTTCCTTAGTAAAACAGCATCTAATACTTCCTCGACACAACACAATCAGCACACGGTTGCGAGTGCGCTTCGCACTTGAGCCTTAACAACCAAGAAATAGCAGATTAGCTCATAAAACTGGAAAATAAAGAAGCAATGCATTTATAGTGATTCCGTCATCTGTCGACGGAACGACTAAATGTCGATTTGTTCAGTATTTCTGCGGCTCAAAGCACACTGCGACTGGCGCTTACAGTATAGGTGAAACGATTGGCATCGTTGCTGTCGAAGCGCTCGCTGGCGGCAATGGCCTGAGGCAGAATCAGGAAAGGCAGCGCGCGTTCATTGCTACCCGGCAGGCGAACGTCGAGCGCGCTGTTCAAGGCCACCCAGTTCGCTTCCCAGACACCGAAGAGCAGTTTGCGCAGAACGGGCAGCCGGCTGTCGCTGCCGGTCAGCCGCTCTTCGTGGATCGATTTACGCACATCGCTCGGGTCGACCGGAATCCAACCATAGCCCGGGGTGTAGAACTCGGCGCGGCAGTGCTGGCTGTCGCGCAGGTTGCCGCTGGCGCCGAGACTGGCCATGACGCGTGAGCCATCGACGCGCATGCCGAAAACCGGCCGTGCAGGGATACCCATCGAGCGGCACAGTGCGACGAAGAGCAGCGAGATGTCGGCGCTCTTGCCGCTCAACCGGCCGCTGTCGAGCAGCGCTTCGACGTCGCCGCGGCCGATGCCCGGCACTTGCGGATCGAAGCTGCTGTTGTCGATCACCCAGTCGTAGATCGCCTTGCCCTGCGCCACCGGGTCCTTGATCCGCCCGATCGCTCGTTCGGCAGTCTGCCGCACCAGTCCGTCAATCGGCAACAAAGGTGTCGCCTGCAGACAGCGGCGCAGCACTTCGCTGCGTTCGCCGCCGCCCCGCCGGGTGATGTCGAAATGCCGGTCCTGCCGGGCCACTTGGCTGACGACCTGCAGTTGCGGCTTGACGGCGCCGGCGTCCTGCCAGTCGGCGTAGAACAGTTCCATGTCCGACAAGGGGTCGCGGTAGATGCCGGCGTTGCTGAAATTGCCCTGCCAGGTGTGGCCGAGCGAGCGCTGCCAGGAACAGTCACGGTACAGCGCCAGCGGCAACCAGAGGCGCAGCTTGCCGCGCACCTCGCTGATCGTCAGCGACGACACCAGCTCGTAGTTGCGCCAGACGGCAAGCTGTTCGTCAACGAGATTGAAGGTACTGCGCGTGTCGACCGCTGGCGGCGGGCTGGCTTGCGGTGCCGGACGTTCGACGACTTCGCGTTCGGCAACGGCCGCCCGCTCGTTGCGCCGCGCATTGCGTTTGCGTTCGCGGCGACTCTCATGACGGGATTCGCGGCGGCTGCTGCGGCTGTCACGTTCGCCGCGCGCGCCGCGTTCACTGTCGCCCCGCCCGCTGCGCCCTTTGCCACGCGTGCTGCTGCGTTCCGAAGATTTCGACGTGGCGCGGGCCGGCGCCGAACTTTCGGCCTTTTTTTTGCGGGCGGCGAGGACTGCCGAAGGCGCGAACAGGGAAAAGAGTGCCGAAGCAGCGAGAAAAGCGCGTCGTTTCAATGGCTTCTCCGGTAAGCGTGGGATCGTTGTCGCACGGAGCGGGACCGCTGGGCGGCGGCCCAAAACGACCGGACCGCGTCAGACGACACGGCCCTTGAGTGGCGGTGATTATAACACTTCGCCGGCATGCTCGGCGAGCCGAGACCGTTCACCGCGCTGCAGCGTGATGTGGCCGGCATGTCGCCAGCCCTTGAAGCGGTCGACGACGTAGGTCAACCCGGAACTGCCTTCGGTGAGATACGGCGTGTCGATCTGGGCGATGTTGCCGAGGCAGACGACCTTGGTCCCCGGACCGGCGCGCGTGATCAGCGTCTTCATCTGCTTGGGTGTCAGATTCTGCGCTTCGTCGATGATGAGAAACTTGTTGAGGAAGGTACGGCCGCGCATGAAGTTCAGCGACTTGATCTTGATGCGCCGCTGCAGCAGATCGCGCGTCGCCGCCTTCCCCCAGTCGCCGCCTTCTGCGTCGCCGTTGCCGTGATTGAGCGCTTCGAGGTTGTCTTCGAGGGCGCCCATCCACGGTCCCATTTTTTCCTCTTCGGTGCCGGGCAGGAAACCGATATCCTCGCCGACCGGCACGGTTACCCGGGTCATGATGATTTCGCCGTAACGCTTCTGGTCGAGCACCTGCGTCAGGCCGGCGGCCAGCGTCAGCAGCGTCTTGCCGGTACCGGCCTGTCCGAGCAGGGTGACGAAGTCGATTTCCGGGTTCATCAACAGATTGAAAGCAAAATTCTGCTCGCGGTTGCGGGCGACGATTCCCCATACGCTGTTGCGCGGATGGCTGTAGTCGGTCAGCGTGGCGATTTCAGCCGCATTGCCGTCGATCGCGCGCACCACGGCCTGGAACAGCGGCGGACCGTCCTGATAGAGGAACTGGTTGAGCAGCCACTGGCTGCACCGCGGGCCGCTGACGCGATACAGCGTATGGCCGTCCTTTTTCCAGGAACTCATGCCCTGCCCGTGGCACTCCCAGAAATCCGCCGCCAGTTCCTGTCGGCCGGTGTACAGGAGATCCGTGTCTTCGAGAACCTTGTCGTTGAAGTAATCCTGCGCCGACAAGCCGAGCGTGCGCGCCTTGATGCGCATATTGATGTCTTTGGAGACCAGCAGCACCGGCCGGTCGGCATGCTGACGCTGCAGATGGAGCAAGACCGCCAGAATCTGGTTGTCGGCCTTGGCCGTGGGCAGCGCCGCCGGCAAATCCTCGCTGATGGCTTCGGTCTGCAGAAACAGCCGGCCGGTTGCCAGCCGGCGCGACGCTCTGTCCAGCGGCACACCAGCGGCGATCGCGCCGTCGGCACGGTCGATGATCTCGTCGAGCAGGCGCGACACCTGGCGGGCATTGCGCGCGATTTCCGAAATGCCCTTTTTGTGATTGTCTAGTTCCTCGAGAGTCATCATCGGCAGGAAGATGTCGTGCTCGGCGAAGCGGTAAACGCTGCTTGGGTCGTGCAGCAGCACGTTGGTATCGAGGACGAACAGCTTGCACGGCCGCTCGGATGTTCCAAGATCTGCAGCAGGCATGTGGTGAGTTCCGGGTAAGCGCAGGGGTCGATTACAGACTACGGACGGCTGCGAGCACCTGTTGCGCGTGTCCGGCGACTTTCAGTCCGCGCCATTCACACCGCAGCACGCCAGTACGGTCGATCAGGAAGGTGCTGCGTTCGATGCCACGCACCTCCTTGCCGTACATCTTTTTCTGCTTGACCACCGCGAAGCGCTGGCAAAGTGTTTCATCGACGTCAGCGAGCAGCGTAAAGGGCAAGGACTGTTTGGCTTTGAAATTCTCGTGTGATTTCAGGCCGTCGCGCGAAACGCCGACGACCAGCGCGCCAGCGGCAACGAATTCGGCATAGAGATCGCGGAAGTCCTGCGCTTCCGTCGTGCAGCCCGGGGTACTGTCCTTGGGGTAGAAATAGAGCACGACGATACTGCCGCGTTGTGCCGAAAGGGTAAAAGTGCTGCCGCCAGTGGCAGGGATGCTGAAATCGTCAACAGCTTGGTCGATCATCGCCGTCTTTCGTCACGCAAAAAGTGCATTGTGGCAGGAAAGCCATCGCCCAGGCAGCCGCGGCGCGTTCGCCGAGGCATCCGGCCTCGCGCCCCCGCTCGTAGCGGATGTCGAGAAACACATGGGTGTTTCATCCGGGGGCGTTCGCGCCAGTTGGCCAGCATCGAGTTGCTCGGCCGCGCGGCTGACCTGGGTCGACGAAATCGACACCGCCACGCCGTCCAGGCCGTTCGCCAGCAAAGCCAAAAAACCAGCAGGCCATGAATTTACAGAACGAATGCCGCGCCAACAAGCGTTCCGGCGGTAAGATATCCGCCACGCATTGTGAAGCGCATGTTCTCGCGACCCTTTGGAACTGATTGGGAACACCGACTGGACACTGTCGGAGGCATAGGGAGTGTGAGACTTTCTGTTAATTAACGGCAAGGTCGGGCGTTATCGCCGCTCGGCGGCACACGTGAGGCATCTTTTAATGAAAACTGTCGCAAGCGTTCTTTTTCGTATCGTCTGCGCGATGATTTGCGTCTGGCCTGGCTTCTCGTTCCCGCAGGAGCAGATTAATACCCGGTTGCAAACGGAACTGGTCGCCCCATGGTTGGTTACAGTGCAAGGACAAGATAGACCCCACGCTCAGGATTACGGGAGTGAAGGAAGAGTCCGGCGGTAAATTGGTCCTTGATGCGGCCTTTGGGTGGACCGATGGGAATCAGGTTTCGTTCCCGACGGCTTCCGTAACCCAATCCAGCAAAGAGACTCAACTGCTGTTTGTTACACAAGCCGGCACTCGGGTCGCGGCCATCCGGATGTCGAGCGGTCTATTTGAGGGCACCTTCACCACTAATGATGGGGTTGTGAAAACAGTGAGGATCGAAAAGCTCACGGAGGACGAACTGCGGGCGAAGATAGCGGCCATCAAGGCCGCTCGGGCGGCGAAAGTCGTGGTCAAACCTTCAGCGGACGTCCCCGAGTCCTGCGCTGCGTTTAGCGGTCAGTGGGTTGGGCGTTGGCGTCAGGGTGATATTGGTCAGAGTTGGCTTTGGGTAACCGAAATCGACGTCAATTGCATGGCAAAGGTATCTTACAATCGGAATGACGATCTACCTAAGAGCTTCATAACCGTGCAAATCAAGGGCGACGAGTTGTCCTTTTTGTGTAATTCACCTACTGGCGGCACCTGTGTTTTCAAACGCGAGGGGGATGATCTTCGGGCAAGCTATTCCAACCCTTCAGGCGGCAGGAACAGTGCCGTTTTTGAACGGCTCAAGTGAGTGGTGCTCATGCCCATTGATGGCCGAACGGACTGGCCACCATCCGCCGAACTCCGTTTCATCCGACATCCATGTGCCGGAGTCTGCTCACCGTGAAGGGCAGAACCAAGGCTCGTTGTCGAAGAGGCAAGATCATCAACCCAAGCGGCAATAACTTCGTCATATGCAGACGAAGACAAGGATTTCGAAATCTCTCCTGTACCTCGTCTCAAAAGGGCGCCATAAGCGCTCGGCAAGAAGTCATCCGGTATTTGGAGCCGAAGCCGTCCAGAATTGCATCGACGTCAGCTTCAAAAACAGTTTACCCGGTTCGTCCAGAAAACGTCGGCGGCACGTTGCCAGGTCGTCGTGACGGGACATGGCGAACATTGATCGCCTGAACAAACATGATTATTCCGCTTTCAGCGGGTAGCCGCTTCAAGTCCGACAGGCGGCCAGGCAACTCCCGCACTCCCGTCGCGGATTGCCATAACGCACTGTCGTTCAGGAGAGCAGCAGCAGACTCAACAGCAGACCATGAATGTTGGCGGCGGCGATCGTCATCTGGATCGCCGGCCGCAGTCGGTCGACCTGGCTGGCCGCGCGCCACAAATGCCGTGCGGCAATGAAACTGGCCACCACCGGCAACAGCGCCGGCCAGGTCTTCAGCGGCAAGCGGCCCAGCCAGAGCATCACGATCATCCAGCCATAAGCCGACAGCGCCAGCAGCAGATAGCCCCAACGCGCCGTGAGCACGCCCAGACGGACGACCAGCGTCCGTTTGCCGCACGCGGCGTCGGCCTTGACGTCCGGAAACTGGTTGATGTACAGCACATTGGCGACCAGCAGCGCAAAGGCCAGCCCACTCGCCAGCGGCGCGAAAGCAAAAGCGCCGCGCTGCACGTAGTCGCTGCCGACGACGACCAGCAACCAGCCGGCAATAATCGCCAATTCTCCGAGACCGCGACTCTGCAGTTTCAATGGCGGCACCGAATAGGCCCAGCCGATCAGCAGACCCGCCAGACCGACGAGCAGCAGACCGGCGCCACAAACCGCGGCCAGCCACAGACCGGCGATAATCACCAGCGCGAGCAGGGCATGGGCGAAACGTCGTGTCGCCGCCGGCGTCAGCACCTGATTCTGGATCAGCCGGCTGCCGCCGGTGAAGGGGTACAGCCGATCGACATTCAGCGCATCGGTGCCCGACAAGGCGTCGTAATAGTCGTTGAGCACATTCGCCGCTGCATGGGCGCACAGGGCGAGCAGCAGCGCCACCGCCGCGCGCAGCGGATCGAGCGAGCCGCCCGATCCGACAACGCTCGCCATGCCGAGCAGAACGCCGACCGCGGTGACGGTCAAGAAAGCCGGCCGCGTCGCCGCGCAATAGCGCGCCAGGGGATGCGTCAAAGTGGCGGCGGTCGGTTCGGAATGCGCACTCATCGCCGCCCCCTTGCCGCGGATTTCTGGCGTCGCGGGGTCAGCATGCCGCCCGTCGCATCGCATCGTTCATCGATACGGTGCAAACGCCTTGTCTGACGGCACGGGCGGACGGACAATGACAGTCCCGTTTGCTTCGGATCATCATCGATCACTCATCTGCCCATGGAAAAATGGATCAGCCGCGCCGTCGCCCTGCTGGTCGCGCTCGGCGGCCTGGCACTGTTCTGGACTTTCGGCGTTTTCGTCGCCGTTCCCTGGCGCGAGAGTCGCCTGTTGTCCCTGAGCAGCATCGAAATGCAGATCCTCGGGGTATCGCTGCTCGCCGGCATCGCCGTCATCTGGGGCGCACAGCATATTCTGGCGCTGGCCGACGCCCAAGATAATGCCAGACTATTCAAAATCTTGCGTGCGGCGCTCTTTCTCGCCAGCCTGCTGGCGGTGATCAATGGCGGCCTGTGGACGACCGCCCGCCTCGCTTGAGCGGCCATCTTCAGCCGCGCGCGCGTCGCCGCCCGAAGACCAGACGGAACAATTTCGGCAACAACCACAGCAGCAGAAGCAGGAAAACGGCAAGAAAGCCGAACAGCGCCCAGGGATGCGCGAAAGCCAGCCAGAGAACGACAGCGACCAGCGTGTCCTCGCTGAGCGAGGTAACGATATTGCTCAAAGGCTCGGGCGACAGATTGACCGTTGCGCGCGTGCCCGCTTTTGTCAGATGCGCACCGGCCGCCAGTCCCCCGCCGACGATGGCCATCGCCGTTTGCCATTCGACTCCCTGACCGCCGAACGCCATCGCCGCCAGCGCGGCACCGGCCGGGATACGGATGAATCCCTGCACCGAATCCCACAGCGAATCGATCAGCGGCACCTTGTCAGCGAGAAATTCGACCAGCAGCATCGCCCCGGCTGCCGATAGCACCCAGGGATGTTCGAGCACCCGCAAGCCTTCGGGCAGCGCTACCCAGCCCATCTTGCCGACGACACCGACGATGAAGAGGGACGCGTACAGGCGCACTCCCGATGCCCACCCCAAACCGGCCGCCAACGCCAGCAAGCCCGTCAGATCCAAGAGTCGGACTCCATGCGATTCGTTCCATCCGGCATGCACGGTATCCAGCGGTGGCTGCCGGATTTCGCCACGCTGGATGACGCTCATCATACCTGCTCGTGCTTGCCATGTGCTTTGCTTTGATTTGCGGCAAGTTTTTCCCAGGTTACTCGCCGCTATAATCAACCTTTCCGAGCCATGGCTCAGCGAATGGGAAGTGCTGAATTACTGCTTTTCCAAAGCGGCGGGCTAGCGGCGCGCACCGTTTGCGCATCGTTTTTTCAGAGCATGAGGCTTGAAACTGTGATCGATCCTTCTAGCGGTCAGCCTGAGCGCGTTTTGTCGACCAAACTGGTCGACGGCTACGGTCGACAGGTGACTTACCTGCGTTTGTCGATCACTGATCGTTGCGATTTCCGCTGCCATTATTGCATGGCCGAGGAGATGTCTTTTCTGCCGCGCGCGCAGGTCTTGAGCCTCGAGGAATGTCTGCGTATCGCCCGCTGCTTCGTCGCGCTCGGCGTGCATAAAATCCGTGTCACCGGAGGCGAACCGCTGCTGCGCAGAAATGTGCTCTGGCTGCTCGAACGGCTGGCGACGTTGCCGGGCCTGCGTGAGCTGGTACTGACCAGCAACGGTTCGCAGCTCGAACGGCATGCCATGGCGCTGCGCGCCGCCGGCGTCAAGCGTCTGAATATCAGCGTCGATACTTTGCGTGCCGAACGCTTTCGGCAAATCACCCGCGTCGGCGATTTGCAGCAGGTGATGCGCGGCATCGATGCGGCGCTGGCGGCCGGTTTCGAACGTCTGAAGATCAATACCGTCCTGCTGCGCGGCGTCAATGACGATGAACTGACCGATCTGGTGCGGTTCGCCATGGCGCGCGAAATCGACATCGCTTTCATCGAGGAAATGCCGCTCGGCGAGACGGCGCACGCACGCCAGCACTGGCTTTCCGGCGAGGAAGCGCTGCAACTGTTACAGACCCGGTTCACGCTGCTGCCATCCAGCGATAGCACCGGCGGGCCGGCACGCTATTGGCGGCTGCCGGGCACGACGACGCGCGTCGGATTCATTTCGCCGCATTCGCACAATTTTTGCGCCAGTTGCAACCGGGTGCGGGTGACCGCCCGTGGCGAACTGTACCCCTGCCTGGGCGACAACGGCGCCGTAGCGCTGTTGCCCCTGCTGCGTCAGCAACCGGACGACGATGCGCCTTTGCGGGCGGCGATCGTCGAAGCGTTGGGCATCAAGGTGCGCGGTCACGATTTCGCGCAGCAGATGGCGCGGCCGCAGGTGCTGCGTTTCATGTCGATGACCGGCGGTTGACAGTTGGTGATGAAATCGCTGCGCATGGGTCGAGCGCCCAAGATCGAGCGAGCGAAAGATAAAACATATCAACCGGATAGGCGAGGCGTGCGCGAATGCGCAACGCAACAGAGCGACCGCGTTGTCGACAAGCGTTGCGTTACCGGCCTCAGGCTGACCAGATTCGCCTGCCACGCCACCTGTATTGCCGTTCCTTGCAGCGTGCGCGAGCATGGTCAATAGTGATGCGATGAGCTGCCGGCCGGCACGGCCAAAACCAGCCACTGCGCGCACGAAAGGAAGCCTACCGATGTCCGAATCCACTCTTGTTTATCCGTTGGAAAACCCCTGCCCGGTCTGCGCGCACACGCTGGCCGTGCCGTTTTTTGCCGGCGGTCGACAGCCGCTGGCGACGCTCGGCTGGCCGCAAAGCCGCGAGGAAGCACTGGCGATGCCGCGTCTGCCGCTCGACTTCGTGCAATGCCCGCGCTGTTCGCATGTCTGGAACACGGCTTTCAGCTACGACGACGTGCCGTATCGCAGTCAGCCGAACCGGATGTATAACAGCGGCCGCATCTGGCAGGGGCATCTCGCCGAGACGCGCGACCGGCTGCTGGCCTATCTGCCATCGGCGCCGACCGTCGTCGAAATCGGCTGTGGCGATGGCCATTTTCTGCGCGGTCTGGCCGAGGCGCGTGCCGGGCAGGGCGACTATATCGGCTTCGACCCCAATTCGAATCCGGAAACCGGCCGGGGAGTCCGTTTCCTGGCGCGGCTGTTCGAGCCGTTACGCGATGTGCCGGACCTGCGGCCTGACGCCATCGTCATCCGGCATGTGCTCGAACATCTCACCGCGCCTGCGCCACTGCTCGAGCAACTGGCCTGGGCGGTGATGCAGAGCGGCAAGGCCTGTCATCTTTTCGCCGAAGTGCCGTGTATCGATCGCGTGTTCGACAGCGACCGGTTGGCCGATTTTTTCTATGAACATGTCTCGCATTTCACCAGCGAGTCTTTCCGCCACCTGTTGGCGCGGGCCGGATCGCTGTGCGAGATGGCGCATGGCTACGATGGCGAAGTCGTTTTCGCCTGTGTCGAACTGGCGATTGCGCCGGCGCGCGCCGCGCGTGCCGCGGCCGCCGCTGCCTTTGCGCAACGCAGCCACCGCAATCGTGCGCGCATTGCCGACAAGCTGGCGGCGCTGCATGCCTCGGGCGCGAGCGTGGCGATCTGGGGGGGCACCGGCAAATCAGCGGCGTTCATTCATCACTTTGCGCTCGACGCAGCGCGCTTCCCGCTGGTCGTCGACTCCGATGCCGCGAAAGCCGGGACTTACGTTCCCGGCACCGGTCAGCGGATTCATTTTCGCGACCAGCTCAAAACGCAGCCGGTCGATGTGGTGCTCATCCCGACGCAATGGCGCGCGGGCGACATCGTCGCCGAAATGGCCCGCGAAGGCATTGTCGCCGGGCAAGTGCTGATCGAACACGGCGGCGATCTGGTCGATTTCTTCGCCGGCACGCATCCCTACCGGCAGCGTGCCACATGCTGACACAAGACGACGCATGCGCTTCAGCCGGAACCACTCCCGTCAGCTTCATCGTCAGCACACACATAGGTAAAACATGGGTAGAGTAGAGGACAGGCTTTCGCCTGCCCTCCCTCATCAAACCGTGCATGCGGTTTTCCCGCACACGGCTTTCCGATGCTCTTCACACCAGGGCATGCGCCGAGTTCCAGCCCGCCTTCATTGTGAGGACGTGCACGATAATTGAGTGCCAATCTGCGCGATAAATGCGGGATTTGAAGGTACCAAGCTGGACTTTACTGGACAAGAACTTGAACTTGATTGCGCTACAGAAAACTGCGGTCAACCATTACGGAACCTCAAAAACTCCATCAAAACTTGACGAATATCCTCCTCAAGAACACTTGGAAGACCACGAGTTACATGTCGCATACTGGATGATTCTATTCAAAAAGTCGTTTTCCCTTATTCTTTGCGCGTGAGGTTTTAAAAGGTTTGATCGAGCCACTGGCGAGCGAGTCTGTGGCGGCGGGGGA